>NZ_JBVVPQ010000168.1:0-3681 GCF_055811695.1 Bradyrhizobium sp. MI1.3
CGCCAGAGCCCCCACCACCGCCGCCGGCTGATGAATGCTCCTTGGTCGAGTGATCCTCGGTCGCGCTGTGTGGATCATTGTCGAAGACTGAATGACTGCTGCCACCGCTGCTATATCCTGCTCCGTCATGGGCGCCGGAACGTGCGATGGCTGTTGACGTCAACGACGTCGACAGGAGTAGAGTCATCGATGGCGGCGTTACGGCAGCAAACCTGCCACACATCTTCAAGAACTCCCGGCGGTCTTCGTCTTCTTTTGCGGGCATCAGGTATTCCCCTGGGCTCAAACTGCGACTATTTAACTTAAATTAGATTAAATAAATTAAATCCTTTTAATTGGTTCAATCACGAAAAGTTGCGTTCTAGTGCGCTTCGTACTGCCCTGCCGCGGGCGGCAGAAGTTCTGGATGAGGGTGAAGAACCGCAGCCACCACGCTGGCAAATGCGAGCCGCTGGATCCGGTTGGCGCTTAAGTATTTTGCGGCAACAACTCGGGGTCAGTCGCTACTATGCTGTATAGAATTTCAATTGCCGTGGCGTGGGCTTCTCTTGCCTTTATCACCTACGCGAGTCTGTCTCCAATCCACGACAGGCCTCAACTGAGCAGTTCGGCCAACATTGAACACGTAGCGGCCTTTGCGTTTCTAGGTTTCGCATTTTGTGCCGCGTACCGGGACCGGATGACGCTGGTGTGCAGCCTCGTGCTTGGTAGCGCAGTGGTGCTGGAATTGTTCCAAAAGCTGACGCCAGATCGCCATGCTAGATTGCTGGATGCGTCCGAAAAGGTGGTTGGCGGGTTGCTCGGGATTTTGCTCGCCAGCATCGCTTTACGCCTGATTGAGCGCTGGACGGCTGCATCTGATGTTTAACGGTTATTGCGGGTTGGGTTCATGCCCAATCGTGCCATAAGCCAGGGACGTCCGTTGACATAGCTCACGTCGCAATGTCGATATCGACTTGGCGAGCTGGTTAGCCTGCTCGGTCCCTTCAACCAGGACAGGAGCCGAATGGTTCATAAGGTTTGCGTCTGAACTCTTCCGCACCGTGATTACTGTGATTGGATTGCCAATTGCCTTTCCCGCCCCGCGGATGGTGTCGATGAACAGCTTCGCAGCCGGGTTCAAACCAATCGGACCACCATGTCCTCTAGCTCCAACGTCAGTATCGCCACGAGAGCGCGCACGAAGGCTGAGGCCACGCGACAGGCGGAATAGGCAGCGAAATTGTAAACATAGCCTGCCTCCGCTCGGAACTTCTCAAGTTGAGCAATGAGTTCTATTCGCGCCGTTCCATAAGCGACCCGTCTATGGGTCGGCTTATCTCCTGAAGGCAGACATAGCGGCCCTGTCGGCGAAGGGCGGCAACGCGCCAATAGGCGCCGATCGGCGCGGGCTGCAAACTTCCAGTCTACATTGAAAGAGCGTCCTCGGCTTCGGGCGACGAATCCATTCAGACGGACAAAGCCTAGACAAACGTGGAAAGTAACGGCTAGTCATTCGCATGGCGTGGATTCCGAATTGGCTGCGACGGGCAGATGTCAGGCTGCGGCCTAGGGCCGGCGCTCAGGTCGACTTACAACCGCTGTCGGAGCGCAGCGGACGATGGCTAAAGGCGAACTTGTTTCGCTTCCCGGGCGCGGTGTGGTCGCGGAAGCGTGGCTGTGTGGAGCTGTCAGAGGGCGACGTGATCGCGCTGCATCTTGTTGTCGAGCGGATCACGGAAGCCGGGCTGAAGGTGCGGCTGTCGGGGCGCCTTCGCGGCTGGGACGGTGCGTCGCCTGTTTGGTCTTTGCTGGTGCGCAAGCGTTAGCGGATCGGGCCCTCCTGAAACGCACGCCGACGATGACGGCTTGGGGTCACCAGCGCCGGTTTGATGGGCGCTTTTTCACTTCCGGTCCGCCCCTTTAGCAGGCCATATCTGAGCCAAACCGCACTTCGCCAACGGGCCAGAAGGGGACTTCCCTCGGGCGCGCCAGCGGCGTATTTTTGAACCGCAATTGTCGCTAGAGCCGTCTGCGTGGCATCCAAGGAGCGGTAGGTTGCGCTACTTTTTCGAGGACTTCGCTTTCGACACCGACCGGCGCGAGCTACGGCGGGGAGCCGACGTGGTCCCCACAGCGCCGCAGGTCTTCGATCTGCTCGACTATTTGATCCAACGCAGGGAGCGCGTTGTCAGCAAGGACGATCTCATTAACGCAGTTTGGAATGGACGCATCGTCTCAGACGCCGCGTTAACGACCCGCCTGAATGCCGCTCGGGCAGCAGTCGGTGACGACGGTGAAAAGCAGCGCCTAATCAAAACATTGCAGCGCAAAGGCTTCCGCTTCGTTGGCGCAGTGCACGAAGGACAGAGGTCCGAAACCGCGTTAGCGAATTCGACGGTGCAACGTCGCCTTCAGCGCCCCGCCTTTCCATCATTGTGTTGCCCTTCGCTAACCTCAGCGACGATCCTGGACAGGACTACTTTGTCGATGGCGTGACCGAGAGTTTGACCACGGATTTGTCGCGCATCTCCGGCTCGTTCGTTATCGGCAGACACACCGCATTCACGTACAAGGGCAAAGCGATCGATCTCAAGCGGATTGGCCGCGAACTGAATGTTCGGTACGTGCTAGAAGGTTCTGTGCAGCGAGCCGGTGATCGACTTCGCGTAAACGTTCAACTCGTGGACGCCGAAACCGGCGCGCATCTATGGGCAGACCGGTTTGACAAACCCATCGCCGATCTTTTTGTCATGCAAGACGAGATCGTATCGCGCCTTGCCAACACGCTGGACGCTCAGCTCACCGAGCAAGAGGCGAGGCGATCAGAGCGATCCCCGCATCCCAATTCGATGGACTTGTATTTTCAAGGCAAAGCTTTGTTGCACAAGGGGTGGACGTCTGAAGGCGTACCTCAAGCGCGCGAGATTTTTGAAAGGGCGTTGACCCTCGATCCCAGGAATGTCGAAGCGATGGTATGGATGGCTGGCGTCGATTTGATACTTGGGGTGAGCTTCATGGATGACGACACGGCCGAGCATTTCGCAGTGGCCGAGGCAACAGCAATAAAGGCGGTGTCCCTCGCGCCGAACCATGCCTATGCACACATGATTTTAGGCTGCGCACTATTGTGCAGGAATCGTGCGGCTCAGGGCATCGCTGAGTTAGAGAGAGCGTTGGAGCTGGATCACAATTTGGCTGAGGCTCACGCGCAAACCGGCAGCGCTAAGTTGTACATGGGCCGCGGAGCGGAGACAGTGACCCATATCAACGAAGCACTTCGCCTGTCTCCTCGTGATATCTTCAGCCATCGATGGTTCATGATAGCCGGCTTTGCCAAGCTGCAGATCAACGAGGATGCCGAAGCAGTCTGCTGGTTCCGCCGCAGCATCGAGGCCAATCGAAATGACGTGAGCGCACATTTTGGGCTGGCTGCCGCGCTTGCCTTGCTTGGCTCGCTGGACGAAGCGAAAGCTGCTGCAAAAGCGCTATTTGCGGTTGTTCCAAGCTTCACCATCCGCCGCTTCCGGGATGGAGCTTGCAGCGATAACCCAATTTACCTCGCCAAACGTGAGCGTGTGTATCGGGGCCTGCGGCTGGCGGAGGTGCCGGAGGGATGATGTCGGCTAGACTGTATGTCCCCCCACAAAATGAGGCGACTCACCCTCGATGTTGCGACGAGGGTTGCCCGGATGGACCGGG
>NZ_JBVVPQ010000169.1:0-3464 GCF_055811695.1 Bradyrhizobium sp. MI1.3
GGCGTGCTCGTCTGCTCATCGTCGCTCCTGATTCGCAGGCACCAGCGTGCCCGCTGTCAGGCAGAAACTCCACTTATCGACATGTTCAAATTTGCGGAGCCGGCTCTTCTCTCGTGGAGGTTGGCAGTCCTCTTGGCCCAGCGAACCGGCTAGAACTCAAAATGGAGCTTCAGGCTGAACGAAGGTCAATGCCGAACTCACCTATGGGAATTCCAAAGCGATTTTGGCTGCCCCAGTCAGGCCGGACAGCAGATTGCAGCTCGTTAGGAGGGTGCGCAAGTGTGTGACAGTAGCTCAAGCGCCAGGACTTCGACGCTGCGGCATATCTAAGGACAAGTATAATGACGTCTCAGAACCTGAGCGCATGTTCTTGATCGACGAAGCCTTGACTCGGGTGGACATGGCACGTTTTGCGGAAGATGGAGCCATTCCCATGCGCCAAACGTTCGTCACGGCCGCAGGAGCGCCATGACGTTCCAAGGCGGACCGCGCCATGACCGCATCGATGCCGCATAGTTCATCAGAGACCAATCGAGGCCTTAAGCTTCCAGTCGCAAAGGTTCTCTTGTCGACGATCGTCCTGGCGGCGACTACCTAAAGCGGTAGGCCCACCTCCTCGAACAAAGAGCTATGTGTTGGTTGCGCGCATAGTTCCCGATGACAAGTGCGTGGAAGTATCAGACCAGCGGACGGGTCCACATTCGCGATAATTGAAACAGCTCGCTTTCGGCTGAATATATTAAAACTGGAGGAGATTAGGTTCAGGGTTGCTCTGAGCGCTGGCGGATCCGCGAGGCCCGTGGCACAGGGAAAACCCATCTTGCTGAAAGCGTTGCCCGCGAGGTGAGGCCCAGCTGTGGCGGACCAACCGATCGACTGCAAGGATCGGAGCAAGAGCGACTAATGACTCCTCCAACGTCTTCGATTTGAAGCTCCGCACGTCGGAGACCCGAGAAGAGAAGATCGTTGGGAAAGAGAATCTAGAGCTGTCACGAGCGGGACCGTGACATCCTAAAGGTTACGGCGCTCAATGGACACGATTCCGGTTCTGAACAAAAAGCGAAACGGTAGCTCTTGGAAGCTTGGGGGCCGTTGGCCGAGCATGAGCTCGGACTTCGGTCGGCTGAAAGCCTTCTCGGGAAGTAGTGCTAGGCATGCCGGACTGATCACGATCAGGGGTTCAAATTGGCTTCTAACGTTGATTCGAAACGCACGGCCACACTATTTCGAACAGCCGACGAATGGTCGGGTCTACGTGCTGTTCGCTGACAAACCTGGTAACCGTCTCCGTAAGCGCGAGCCGGAGGGCGCGAGACGTGACGTCCTGATTGAGTTGCTTTCGCAATTGGCTTTACGGATGGTATTCGGCACATTTGTAGACAGCTCACGGGTCGTGAACGCAATGACGCCCCACATCACATCTCGGTTTATGCAACGGACTGGGACGGACCGACCGGAAATCATTCCCTAGGGATCGCGCAAACGCCGCGTAGACCACCGTGTTCACCTTGCGTTTGAGTCTCGTCTCTCGAAAATGACCAGCATGATCGGGGAGTTCGTTTTAGTGGTTGAAAAACTCCACACTGCCGCTACCCAACAAACGAATCGAGGCGTGTCGTGAGGCGCGTGAAGGGAAAAGTCATTCTAGTCACGGGCGGGGCTCGAGGGATGGGGGCCACCCATGCCCGCCTGCTGGTAGACGAGGGCGCAAGAGTAGTGATCGGTGATCTTCTTGAGGAAGAAGGAGAACTCTTCGCGGCTCAACTGGGCACGTCGGCTCTATATGTGCGTCAGGACGTCACAGAACCGGAGGATTGGGGCAACGCCATTGCGAGCGCAGAAAGTCGCTTCGGCGTGCTGGACGGCCTAGTCAACAGCGCGGCCATCTACAGCTTTGCGCCGATCGAGCAGCTCTCGCTCGAGCAGTGGAACAAGACTCTGGCGGTCAATCTGACCGGTGTGTTCCTCGGCATGCAGGCGGCTCTCCCGGCGATGCGCCGCGCTGGCGGCGGCTCGATCGTGAACATCTCATCGGCTGAGGGGCTGCGCGGTAGTGCAGGGCTCAATGACTATGTCGCCTCGATGTTCGGGGTTCGCGGTCTGACGAAGTCCGCCGCCCTGGAGGCGGCGGCGTCGGGTGTGCGAGTGAACTCTGTTCATCCAGGCTTGGTCACCGGCCCGACGAGCAAGAATCAGGATGGCTACCGCTCTCCGATTCCACTCGGGCGGGCCGCCCACCCCCAAGAAGTGTCGCACGCCGTGTTGTTCCTGCTAAGCGACGAGTCCTCCTATCTAACCGGATCGGAAATCGTGGTTGATGGCGGTCTGACGATAGGTCTCCCGCACAAATGTCTGCCACCGGAAAGCATCTTTTGAAAAACATCGACTCCTGGTGTCGTCCGGTCAAAGCAGCTTCAAACTCTCGACCGATCTCTCCTTCCTTGAGAAGCTGTAAGACTTGATGCAAACAATGCCGAAACGCGTTATGACCAACAGTCCTTCAAGAATCCGAGCAGCTATTCGGACCGTTAGACTAGCTTTCACGGCCGTCTTCCGTTCGATCCGCAATGTGCGTCCGGTATACCGGCGGTCGAGGAGAGGCGTGTGGAACGACGACTCGCAGGGGAAATGCATCTCCGGCCATGAGGAAGGGGATCTGCTGCGCGATCCCGCGGCTCGCAAATGGGCCGACAGTCCCCTGCAACCTCCTGAGAACTGAGCGTTCCGCGGCAAGCCGATAGATTGTCGTCCGTTAAGAAGCCGAATTGAGCGGGAGCGGACAGGCAAGCGTATGCGATAGCTGGATCGGGAAGAGGCACAAGAGTTCTCTGAGCCAGGCGAGGAGCGGCGGAAGTTGTGTCCGACTGCTGAGAGCACGACGTTGGCGGCGTCGCCGGCGCGGCCTTTGAGGTAGCAGCGGCCAAGGTGACCTTCGGCCTTCAGATGTCCGATGATGGGCTCGATGGCGGAGCGGCGCCGGAGCTCGCGCTTGATGGCGCCGAACACGCCGCGTTTCTGGCCCGAAATGAAGACGCGACGTGGATTTTGCGTGTCGTGGCCGCGATATCCCTTGTCGACATAGGCCCGCTCGATCGGACAGCCGGTGAGCGCCTCGGTGCGGTCGATGGCGTCCCGCAGGGTATGACCGTCGTAGGGATTATCGGGTAGCGACCTGGCGTGCAGTACGAACAGGCCACCGGGCGCCCGGCGGTTGTTGGTGACGATGGAGGCCTTCACGCCGAACTCGTAAGGCGCGGCGGCCTTGCCTTTGCCGATGCATTCCGCCTCCGGGGCATGGAAGGAATAAAGCTTCCAGCCGCGCTGGCGCTGCTGCTGGGAGCGGATTTGCACGGCCCGGCCAAGCGGGAGGGCGAATGCCTCCTCCAGTGCCGGCTGGCCCTCGATCTTGCGGCGGATGTCGCGGATGATGCGGCCGAGCCGGCTGCGCAGAATGCGCAACTGCC
>NZ_JBVVPQ010000170.1:0-3412 GCF_055811695.1 Bradyrhizobium sp. MI1.3
AAGGTGGACTTCTCTTGCTTCGGGTATCATCCAGATCTTGAATCACGACTCACGATCCAAGAAAAGTGGGTACTAGCCTTCTGTACCGCCTCATCGGCCACCTGCTCGCTGCGCGGGTAATGCTGCAGCGCCGAGGCGGGCAGCGATGATCTCCGTCCCTCACCGTAGGCCCGCACCCGATCAGGACCGTCCTGGTTGCCGCCGCGGCGAACGGCCAGCATGCGCTCGGCTAGCGAGGCCTTGATAAAGCCGCAGCCGTCATGCGGTTGCAACGCGATCGGACCTTGCGGTCCAGTGAGCCTGAATGGATGCGCCTCGCCGGCAGGACGGTCCGGCAGCAGTGACAGTCTAAACGCGCCCTCCAGCGCGGAGTCGTGGGGCCCCAAGCCCTTGATCGCGGGTGGCGCCGCAAATCCCCTGCGCTGCGTATAGAAATATGCCTCCTTGAACGGGGCCCAGGCGCACGACAGCCGCTCGAAATCCGTGCCTGCCACGGTGTCGGCATACGGAATGGCCAGCAGTTGCCCCCCGGAACGCCCTCGCAAGTCACCCGGCGCGCGGCCGGCGATCTGCGCCACCGTCAATCTCGGCGGCTTCAGCTTGCTTCCGCCGAACAGGTCCATGCGGTAGGGCACGCCGTCAACGGTCAGCGTCCGCGCCAGCATGAAGGCGCTCGGCTTTGCCGACAGTTCGACTGCGACTACCGGCACGGCCCCCCCGGTCAGGCGATGAAAAGCGGAATACCGTGTCTCGCGCGCCGTGGGCAGGCGCCGGCCCTGCATGTCCACGACCGGCAACTGCATCAATCCCGCGTCATCCTGCGGAGGCTTAGGCGCGTGGTCCATGTCTCGCAAGACCTGATGCACGTCGAAGACAGAGGGTTGATGTTGTGCCCTGATTGTCGCCGCATCCTGCGCCAAGAACGAGTCCAGCGCATCCACTGGATTATCCGCCTCGATCTGCGCGATCAGGTTCCAGCTCATATTGGAAAGATCGCGCTCGATGAGATCGCGCGTGCGGCGCAGGATGTCTCTGGTCCCGCACTGCAAGTCCTGCTGCCTCATGCGCAGATCGGACTTCTTGCCCTCGATATACGGTCGGCGGAACATCCTCTCAAGGACCGCGCGGGTCTTGAGCACTTGGTAGATTGATAGCGCGGGACGGCGGCTCGCGTGCGGACCACGGATCCGCTCCGCATCGCTTGCTTGGAGATACTCCGCGATCTTTTCCTCAACAATGCCTTGGATGTCGTTCAGTAAATTTAGAGCCTGTCTGCGGTGCCGGCGCAGGTGAGGACTGCGCGCCAGCGGCAGCACAGCGGCGCAGAGATGCCCCATGGCTTCGAGGTTATGCCGGGCTGCAAAACAGGCGTCATTACGCAATTCGTCAAGCCGATTTAGCCCTGTCGGTGCGAGCACGCTCAGATCATCAAACAGCCTGGCCTTAGCCAGCGGCTTGAAAAGGTTGGCGATGCTCAAAAGCTCCGCCTGCTTGAGGCGATCGTTCGCATAGTGCAGGTAGTGGGCCAGCTTATGTAACCGATCCTTCAGCAGAGCGGTCTCGGTAATTTCTCCGCTCTCCTCTCCCCTCAAGACGGCTCGCCCCAGAGCATTGGCAATGATGCTGAGCTGAGGCGTCGTAAAGCCAGCGAAGCGTTGGCCTGCGGTGCCAAGCCCGCACGCGATGTGCACTATCGCTCGAAAACACACCTCCTCGTCCGGCCACTTGCTGAAACCGTTCGTCAGGTTCGTCAGCTCCTGCACATCAAAATGAGGTCGCCGGTCAGCATCTTGAATCTTACGGGCAATCGCGACAGTGACTTCGCGCGCAGACGCTTCTTCCGGCCACTTACTGAAGCCATTTACTAGGTTCGCCAGCCCCTGCTGTGTAAAATCAGAGAGCAGGCCGGTGTTGCCAGGGCGTGAAAGGACCTCAGGGGCAATCGCGATTATCGCTTGCTGAGTGTTCGCCTCTTCCGGCCACTTGCTGAAGCCGTTTACCAGCATCGCAAGTTCTTGCTCATTAATACGAGACAGCCGCGAAGGGTTACTGATCCTACCTGCTATTGCCGCTGTGGCTTGACGGCAGGCTGCGTCCTCCGGCCATTTGCTGAAACCGTTCACCAGGTTGGCCAAGTGCTGCTCGTCGAAGCGAGAGAGATCGCCGGCTCGGCGATGGACCTCACGCGCGATTGCGACCGTGGCTTGGGCACAGTCCTCCGCTGCCGGCCACTTGCTGAAACCGTTCACCAAGTTCGCCAGTTCCTGCGGAGCAAGTTCAGAAATCTGTTCCTCATGGTGGCCGCGGCGACAGACCTCGTTGGCGATTGCGACTGTGGCTTGGCCACAGTCCTCCTCTTTCGGCCATTTGCTGAAACCGTTCACCAGGTTGGCCAAGAGCTGATGAGGAAAATTGGAGAGCCGGACGCCACCTTGGGCGCGGCCACGGATCTCAGTGGCGATCGCGATAGCGGCTTTGCGAGTAGACGACATTTTTGGCCATTTGCTGAAGCCGTTCACCAGGTTCGCCAGCTGCTGCTCACTAAAATAAGAAAGTCGGGCGGCCTGTCGGGCCTCACGGGCGATTGCCGCTGTGGCTTGGCCACTGTCCTCCTCTGTCGGCCATTTGCTGAAACCGTTCACCAAGCTTGCCAAGTGCTGCTCATCAAAGCTAGAGAGCTCGTCGGCTCGACGACGAATCTCACCGCCGATTGCGACTGTGGCTTGGCAACAGTCGCCCTTTGCCGGCCATTTGCTGAAACCGTTCACCAGATTAGCCAGTCCCTGCGGATCGAAACTAGTGGTTCATCACAGTGATTTTGGCTCTTTAGCGGTGGCTGGATAAGCGCGGCCGAGTTTGGCGCGGGCTTTGTCGGTTGTGAACATCCATTTGATGCTGGCTCGGGTTTTGTTTCGCCGCCGTTGCCATGCTGCGATCTCGTTTCGGAGCCTTTTGGGGTCGTCGATGCGGCGGCCGAGACACTGGCGCTGCAGCACGCTGATCTCGCACTCGACCATGTTGAGCCAACTGGCGTGTTTCGGAGTGAAGTGGAATTCGAGGCGGCGCAGGATGCGTCGGGCCTCGGCGGCCGCGAAGGCCTCATACAGCGCCCCAGGTTTATGGATCGACAGATTGTCCTGCACGACACGGATGCAGGCGGCGTCGGGATAATGGACGTCGACGAGCTCACGCATGCAGTGGGCGTAGTCCACGGCGGCGCGGCGGTCGGTGACCTTGACGTTGCGCCAGCCCCGACGCGGATCGAAGGTGACGAAGAGATTGACGGTGCCGTTGCGGCGATACTCGTAATCGTATCGCTCGCGCTGTCCCGGTTGGGCCGGGACAGGCTGGCGCACCTCGCCGATCAGCTGGACGGGGGTCTCGTCGAAGCAAACCAGCGGCCGGGCGGGAT
>NZ_JBVVPQ010000171.1:0-3313 GCF_055811695.1 Bradyrhizobium sp. MI1.3
TAAAGCTCCCCCACCGCCCCGAACGGAACGGGCGCAGCAAGACCGTCCAGCAGGTAGATCCGCGTGTTCGCGATCGGTCGGCCAATATGCGGCACAACGTTGTCGATGAAGAGCCGGCCCGAGGTCGCCACGACCGTAGCTTCAGTAGGGCCATAGTTGTTTATTAGCTTGAGAGGCGAAGCTAGAGGCGCAGGCACACGCTGGAGACGACCACCGCCAACAAGCAAGTACTCCAATCTGGAATTTACCAGCCCATCCTCCAACGCCATCGTGGCCAGCGGCGTGATCAAAAAGGCGACGTCCAGCGATTGATCACGCCACCATTGTAGCAGAAGGAGAGAATCTCCCGCCAATGCTCTTGGGGGGAGCAGCAATGTGCTGCGGTTACATAGCGCAGACCATAGCTCCCAAGTGCTGGCATCGAATGCTACTCCAGCCGCGAGCGCACAGCTGGTTTCTGGCTGGGGACAAAAGGTTTGCACATGCCATGCTATGAGATTGACCAATCCGCGATGCTCGACCATGACGCCCTTGGGCGTGCCGGTTGATCCTGAGGTGTAGATCACATAGGCGAGATGGCGCGAGGTCAGACCGAGGGCGCGTGGGTCCGGATTGGATTCCGGCAGGTTCGCCCAGGCCGGCGTCGCCATCTCCAGATCGATCACCGTCAGATCGAGGAGCGCATCACAGCCCAGCGCGGTACGCCCCGCCGCATCGGCCAGCAGCAGTCGCGGCGCCGCATCGTTGAGGAGCTGCCGCAGCCGTGCGGACGGATAGGCCGGGTCCAGCGGCAGATACGCCCCGCCGGCCTTGAGGACCGCTAAAAGCCCCACCACCATCGTCATGCTGCGCTCAAGGCAGATCGCCACCGGCTGATCCGGCTTCACCCCGAGCCCGACCAGATGATGCGCGAGGCGGTTCGCCCGTGCATTGAGCTCGCCATAGCTCACGCGCTCGCCCTCGCAGACCACCGCCACCGCGTTCGGCGCCCGGCGCACCTGCGCCTCGAACAGCTCATGGATGCACCGCTCCGCCGGATAGGACGCCGCCGTCCGGTTCAGCTCCTCCAGCAGGTAGGCGCGCTCAGCGGACGACAGCAGCTCAATCCGCCCGACCGGTTGCCGCGCATCGGCAACCATCGCCCGCAGCAGCGCCAGCAGATAGCCACGCTGCCGCTCGATCGTCGTCGGATCAAACAGCGCTGTGGCATAACCCAGCGTCCCGGCGATGACCTCGCCATGCTCGTGAAGGCTCAGCTCCAGATCAAACTTGACCTGATCGTAGCCCTGCCCCGCCGCCTCGATGCGCAGCCCGGCAAGGTCGAACGATTCGACGGCGTCGTGCTGCCAGGCCAACATCACCTGGAACAACGGCGTGTGATCAAGATGCCGTGGCGGCTGCACGATCTCCACCACCTGCTCAAACGGCAGGTCCTGATGCTCCTGCGCCGCCAATGCCGTGCGCCGCGTCCGCTCCAACAGCTCCGCCACGCTCGGTCCGCCCGACAGCTCGAGGCGAAGCGCCAGGGTGTTGACGAAGAAGCCGATCAACTCTTCGATCTCGCGCCGGCCCCGATTGGCGCTCGGCACCCCGATCACAATGTCGTCCTGTCCCGACAGACGCGACAGCACCGCAGCCCACGCCGCCAGCACCGTCATGAACAACGTCGTGCCATGTTGCCGGCTCAGCTGCTTCAGCCCCCGCGTCAGATCCGCGTCGATGACGACAGGCACACTGGCCCCGGCAAACGACTGTTGCGGCGGCCGCGGCCGGTCCGTCGGCAAGGCCAGACGGGCCGGGGCGCCAGATAGATTATTGCGCCAATACTGCGCCTGGCTCTGCAGCCGCTCGCCCGAGAGCCACTGCCGCTGCCAGGCGGCATAATCCGGATACTGGATCGCAAGCGGCGGCAGCGGATCGTCTTCTCCGGCCTCGAACGCCCGGTACAGCTGACTGAGTTCACGCAGCAACACGCCCAGCGACCAGCCGTCCGAGACAATGTGATGCTGCGTCAGCAGGACGACGTGCTCCTGATCCGACAGCCGGATCAGCCGGCCGCGGATCAGCGGGCCATGCGCCAGATCGAACGGCGTGCGCGCCTCTTGCTGGCACAGCTCCGCAAGCGCGGCGTCCGCATCTACCCTGTCCTGCAGATCGTGCTCCACGACCGGCAGCCCCGCATCCGGCGGCAGAACCTCAACCCGGGGTGTGCCCTCTGTCGCGACAAAGACACTGCGCAGCGCCTCATGACGCGCCAGCACACGGTCCAGGCTGCGCTGCCAGGCGCTGCGGTCGAGCACGCCGCGCAGCCGCAACACCAGCGGCATGTGATAGGTCGTGCTGCCCCGATCCAGCTGCGCCAAAAACCATAGCCGCTGCTGCGCAAACGACGGTGCAAGAGCGCTTTCGCTTCCAACTGCTGGGATCGAGGGAGCTTTTCGGCCGCCACTGCGGTTTCTCTCCTTGGCGAGTGCAAGGAGCTTCGCTAAGCCTTCCGCATCCAGCTTCTCCAAGTCGGTCCTAACGACATCCGTCATTTCTCGGCACCCAGAGAGACCAGCTTCTGAAGCTCGTCGCGATCAAATTCACGTTCGAGCAAAGTAATGGAAGTCTCGCGAGCGAGGTCCGCCAGCACCGGCTTGGCAAACAGCGTCGTCAGCGGCAGCTCGACACCCAAAGCCTGCGAGACCCGGCTCAATAGCTGCACCGCCAAC
This sequence comes from Bradyrhizobium sp. MI1.3, assembly GCF_055811695.1. Taxonomy (NCBI): domain Bacteria; kingdom Pseudomonadati; phylum Pseudomonadota; class Alphaproteobacteria; order Hyphomicrobiales; family Nitrobacteraceae; genus Bradyrhizobium; species Bradyrhizobium sp. MI1.3. The sequence continues at coordinate 2,715 of NZ_JBVVPQ010000171.1, forward strand.
AGCGAATGGCCGCCCAGCTCGAAGAAGTGGTCGTGGCGGCCGACCCGCGCCACACCGAGAAGCTCCGCCCAGAGCTTTGCCAGCGCGGTCTCGATCTCGCCCCGCGGCGGCTCGTAAGCCGCCCGCGCATACGCCGCATCCCGAGGTGCCGGCAGCGCGTTGCGGTCCAGCTTGCCGTTCGGCGTCAGCGGCAGCGCCGCCAGCCGCACGAACGCAGCCGGCACCATGTAGTCCGGCAGCCGCGCACTGACATGCGCGCGCAACGTGCCGGCAAGATCAGCCCCCTCAGCTTCAGCCGCGTGCTCCGCAGCCGCAACGACATACGCAACCAGTCGCTGCTCGCCACTGCCATCCTGCTGCGCCACCACCACCGCCTCGCGCACGAGCGGGTGCTCGGCAAGCCGCGCCGCGATCTCACCCGGCTCGATCCGGAAGCCGCGGATCTTCACCTGCTCGTCGTTGCGGCCCAAAAACTCCAGATTGCCGTCCGGCAAGTACCGCGCAAGGTCGCCGGTCCGGTAAAGCCGGTCGCCTTCCACAAAGGGACTGGCGATGAACCGCTCCGCGGTCAGCTCGGGCCGGTTCAGATAGCCGCGCGC
>NZ_JBVVPQ010000172.1:0-3283 GCF_055811695.1 Bradyrhizobium sp. MI1.3
TTGTCGAAAGCCGTCAACTGCGGGCCGTGTTGGCACGACCTGCCTCAAGGTGCGGATCACGCACCCGTTTCATCCGCTGAACAGCCACTCCTTTGAGCTGATCTGCCGGCGCCGTCATTGGGGCGAGGACCGGGTGGTCTATGCGGGTGCAGATGGGCGGCTTTGCACGATCGCAAGCGCGTTCACCAATATCGACCCCCCGGACGAGTTCCGCCTGGTGGCGGCGGGAAGAGCCGCCTTTCGCACCGCCGATTTGCTGGCGCTGTGCGATGCGCTGGACGGGCTTGCTGGGCGATTGGGCGCCGGCGATGCGTAAAGAAAATTACGCCTCTAACGTAAAACGAACAATGCCGCACCGCCGAATCGCCGCATTATGCAGCATATAGCGCTAACTTCATGGTTTACATCCAAGATATAGAGGCGTATTTATATTTACGAATCACCGAGGCCGTCCATGGCAAAGCCAAAACGACGAGACCCGAAGAGCGAGGCGCTGGCGCGAGACGGTGTCCTCAATCCCAATCCCGAAGTCGTTCGCGACGTTCTGTTCACCAGCAATCCATTCTTCGATGCCAAGGACCTGGTCCAGGTGCGCTACGAGATGGTGCGGCGCCATCAGATCGACGGCATTGCCATCAGCGAAGCCGCCGCGGGGTTCGGCGTCACCCGACCGACCTTCTACAAAGCCCAAAACGCATTGCAGGCTGCAGGGCTTGCCGGTCTACTGCCAGGCCGGCGCGGTCCCAAAGCCGGCCACAAGGTCTCCGCCGAGGTCATTGCCTTCGTGACCGATCTCAGAGCGGCAAAGCCGGAGATGACAACCTCGCAGTGTCTCGACGCAATCGAGGCACGCTTCGGCGTCAAGGTGCACAGACGCAGCCTGGAGCGGGCGCTGGCGCGCAAAAAAAAACGAATCCATCCACCAACTTGATTGTCGCGCCGGCGGACGTAGCGATGGTCTACGAGAAGCTGCGCGGCGCGGTCCTGTCAGGCGAAGTCACCACGAGTTCCGGCCTCGGTATTCTGCGCCGCCAAGGTTTGGCTGCATGGATGGGGGCGCTGGGGCACGAACCTTTTGCCGCGGTCGCTTGCCGCGAGCCCGCGCCCGATCTGTCGCCGCCGGCGAGCGACGTCACCCGCCTCATCGCCGGCATTCTTGTCTCCCTCGCTATGGAGCCGATGCATGCCTGAGCTCAAGGTCACGGCCGACCATCTCAAGCGTGATGCGTACCTGTATGTTCGCCAATCCACGTTGCGGCAGGTCGCCGAACATGGCGAGAGCACGCAGCGCCAATATGCGCTGCGCGAGCGCGCAATTGTAGCGGGCTGGCCGATCGAGCGCATTCATGTGATCGATCGCGATCTCGGCAAGTCTGGTTCCAGCAGCACCGCACGCGACGGCTTTCAGCAACTCGTGAGCGAGGTGGCGCTTGGCAAAGCCGGCATCGTCATGGGCCTGGAGGTCTCGCGACTGGCGCGCAACTCCGCGGACTGGCATCGTCTCATCGAACTGTGCGCGTTGACTGCGACGCTCATTCTCGACGAAGACGGTATCTATGATCCGGCCGGCTTCAATGATCGCCTCTTGCTCGGCCTCAAAGGCACCATGAGCGAGGCCGAACTGCATATTCTCAAAGCGCGCATGCGTGGTGGTCAGCTCAACAAGGCCCGGCGCGGCGAGCTGGAGATGGGTCCACCGGTCGGACTGGTCTATCGAACTGACGGTACAATCGGCCTCGATCCCGACGCCCAGGTGCAGAGCGCCATTCGGCTGGTCTTCGAGATGTTCGAGCGGACCGGAAGCGCCGTCCAGACCGTCCGCTTTTTCCGGGAGCAAGGCTTGCAGTTCCCACGCCGGCTGCGGACAGGTGCCAACAAAGGCGACCTCCTGTGGGCGCCACCGCAGCATTCACGCATCCTCCAGGTGCTGCACAATCCGCGCTATGCCGGTGCGTTCGTCTATGGTCGCACGCGCACCCGCCATCGCCCCGACGGTGGCGTCAGCGTCGTCAAGGTCGCGAGGGTGGACTGGCAGTTTGTCATGCCGGGCATGCACCTGGGCTACATCGATTGGGAACGGTTCGAGGCCAATCAGCGGCGCCTCGCCGACAATGCCGGCGCCTTCGGTGGCGAACGGCTCTCTGGGCCGGCGCGCGAGGGACCGGCGTTGCTCCAGGGGCGCGTGCTATGTGGCTTGTGCGGCGAACGCATGGGTGTGCGTTACAGCCGCGAGCACAGCAGCACGGTCCCGATCTATGTCTGCCAGGAGAGTGCCGTGCGCCGCGCCGGAAAGATCTGTCAAACGGTGCCTGGCAAGATCGTCGATGCGGCGGTCGCAGCGCTGATGATCGAGATGATGACGCCGATGACGCTGGCCGTCAGTCTGGAAGTCCAGCGCGAACTTGAGATGCGTGCCCACGAGACGGATACTGCGCGTCGGCAGCATGTCGAGCGATTGCGCTACGATGCCGAGCTTGCCCGCCGGCGCTACATGAAGGTCGACCCTGACAACCGTCTCGTCGCCGATTCGCTCGAGGCCGAATGGAACGACAAGCTGCGCCGTCATGCCGAGGCTGCCAAGGACTACGAACGCCGCAGCAAGCAGCAGGCTGCGACGCTCAGCGCCGCGGCCCGGCAACGTATTCTCGGTCTGGCTGAGCAACTGCCACAAATCTGGAACGACGCGCGCGTCGACTTCCGTGAGCGCAAACGCATCGTGCGCTTGCTTCTTGATGACGTGACGTTGATCAAGGCGCAGAACATCACCGCCCACGTGCGTCTGTCCGGCGGGGCTACGCGCACATTGAAGCTCGAACGACCGCTGCCCATCGCCCAGCTGCGCAAGTTCAAGCCCGAGCTTGTCGCGACCGTCGACCGGTTGCTCGATCAACATTGCGACCGCGAGATCGCCGACATTTTGAACCGCGACGGATGGCGCACCTGGGAAGGCAAGCCTTTCAGCCTGAAGAAGGTTGCCTTCATTCGCGGTGCCTACAAGCTGGCGAGCCGATACGATCGTTTGCGCCGCCGCGGCATGCTCACGACTCACGAGGTTGCTACGAGGTTCGGCATCGCCAAAACCACCGTGTACGAATGGGGCCGTCAGGGGCTCATCAGAAAATGCTACGCAGACAGCCTGAATCGTGGTCTCTGGCAGATCGCATCTGAGACAACGATCCTCAAGGGCCGTGGCGGCCGCCGCTCCAGTCCGCCCCAGGCAACGCCTATCACCGCGCAACCACCAGAATGAGGTGCAGTATGAAGCAATCGCCTTGTCGCGCGG
>NZ_JBVVPQ010000173.1:0-3237 GCF_055811695.1 Bradyrhizobium sp. MI1.3
GAAAGAATATGCTACCAGATGCGGTACAATGAGTCGGAGTACCGGCATCGCCATGTTCAAAGACCCGCTCTTCAAGAATGCGGTCGAGTCGATCCAGCTCGGCATCGAAGACTACGGGGCAAACGACCCCAAGCGCGCGCTGTCCGCGGTACGAAACTTCTATGCCGGCGTCCTGCTGCTGGCGAAAGACGTTCTCGTTCGCGCCGCTCCGGCTGCCGATCCAAAGGACGTCTTGGGTGCCCGATACAAACCCGTACCCGACGGCCAGGGCGGGATAAGGTACGACGCCAGCGATCGCACCATCGACTTCAGCGATCTCGAGGACCGCTTCAGGTCCTTTGGCCTGAAGATCGATCAGGCTGCGCTTAGAGATATCAATCGCATTCGCAACGACATCGAGCACCTCTACTCAAGCGCCAGCCCGAAGACCGTACGGGAGGCCATTGCGACCGCCTTTCCGGTGGTGGTCGATCTGTTTCGACTGGCCAACGAGGATTCCCGCGTAGCTTTGGGGGATAGTTGGCAAGCCATGCTCGAGGTCAAGGCGTTCCACGACCGTGAGCTTGCTGAATGCCGTGGAAGTTTTGACGGCATCGATTGGAAGTCGGCGGCCATGTCGGAGGCAGCGCTGCTGTGTCCTGAGTGTGCTTCGCATCTGGTTTTCCGCAAGCATGGCACCCGGAGCGATCTTCAATATGCCGACGCGGTGTGCCGTGCTTGTGGTGAGGAAATCTCCGCCGAAAAGCTTGTCGAGGTCGCTCTCGATGCTCATTTTGAAGTAGAGGCGCATGTTGCGGTGACGGACGGAGGCGAGCCCCCGCTCTATATCTGCCCGGAATGTGGCGTCACGGCATATGTTATCTGGAACGAGGAAAATGGCTGTGTCTGGTGCGAGACTTCGTTGGAAGGGTGCTCCGTATGCAGCGTAGGCCTTACGCCCGACAACGTATCCGACAGCGATTCGACGCTCTGTTCGTATTGCGACAATCAGATGTCGAGAGATGATTAGCCGCTGCTGAACGTGGTATGTGGTTTCAAGTTAGAGCCGATGGCGAATGGCGTAATTGCAATCAGAGGGTTCGACTACCAGGCCACCATTGTTCTGGAGGCGCTGTTCGATCACTTCGAAAACCATGGACCCGACGCCACAGTGCGGCCAGAGGGGCAGGACGACCTCGATCTTCATTGGACCGAAGGCGCGGAAGCGCACTTGCATCATATCCAGGTGAAGAAGCCGAGGGAGGACAAGAACGGTGATCGTCAGCCTGCGGCATGGACGCTTACCGAGGTCGTCAATGAATTGCTGCCGGGGACCATCGCTCGGCTGGCAGGCAACCGCTCGGAGCAGGTGTGGGTATTGGGCGATGACGTGGCAGCGGAGGTCCGGTCGGTAGTCGAGGCGGGAAAGACGGCGCCATCGCTTGCGTCAGCGCCATACTGGACGACGATCCATTTGCTGGCCCGTGCCAAGGCGCTGAACGAAGGTAGACCGCAAGGAACGGCCGGCGACAAGTTGGCTCGCGCGCGCGTCAACGGCACGGTTCCGGACGACCCGGCGGAGGCAATGGAGAAGCTTGCAGACGACATGAAGACGCTCTGCGCCCCCGTGGGGGCGCCGGACGAATTTGCCGATCAATACCGGCGGCACATGTTCGACTTTCACAGCTCTCTGCCCGACGTGCTGCAGCGGACGACGATCCGGAGCACTTTCGGCAGCGAGGAGGAAGTCGCGGAGCGCGTATATGCCCGCCTGTCGACCCGATACTCGCTGTCCCGCACCGTCGTGGAACGGGCGCTGTTTCGGAACCTGCGAGGGTTCATCAACGACATTTCAAAGCAGACGGGACGGACTTTCGATCAAGCGGAATTCGATCTGGAGCTGCGATCGGTGTGGCCGCATATGATCCCGATCAAGGCTCCGTTGTCGCTACCCGCCAATTTTGTCATCCGTCCCCAGCTGACGGATCGATTCACGAAAGCATGGAGCGGGCGGGCGATCGAAATCGTAGGGACCTCGGGTTCAGGCAAGACAATGCTTGCATCCGCCGCAATCAGGCAGTCGGAGGCGGCTGAGCCCGATCGCGCCGCCTACTAGGCCGAGGTGAGGGACAACGTCACTTTGCGCGACATCCTGGTCGGTGTGGCGTTTCAGCTGCGTCGCGCCGGCATTGTGCAATTGTTCTCAGGCGGGGTCGAAAGCGGCGTGTCTGAAGAAGAAATGCTGACACGCCTTGCACAGTCGTTCTCCGTGCTTCCAATCAAGACGTTGTTGCTGATCGACCTGGTCGACGGAACCTGTAGCCCGGCGTTTGCGCGCGATCTGGCAATTTTTGTTCGTGCGCTGTCCTCTGCTGCTCAGTGCCGGCTGGGGATTTTTGGGCAGGAAAGCGCGCTGCGACAGTTCAGCAATCTCGAGCGCGATCGCTGTGAGGTGCACCGTATCGAGATTGACGGCTTCGGCTTCGAGGAGTTTGTGAACCTCGTCGCTCGCAATCATCCCAATCCAGACCGTGCGATCTTGTGGGACGTCTATCATCGCGTGACGGCGGGCCGCGCTTCGGGCCTGATCGCTCAGCTCGCGGCGGTGCTGGCCGACGCAGACACTTTGTCGGCGATGCAGGACATGGCGGCAAGACCGCCGGATGAGGTGTTGCCATATGCCGAACGGCAGCGATTTGATCGTGTGAGCGCAAGCTCGCGTCCCGCGGCGGAAAAGCTGTTTTGCTTCATGTTGCCATTTGCGCGATCTGACGCAGAGCAGATATTTCCCGACGACAACATCGGAGCTGCAATCAAGGAGTTGCAGGATCTCGGGCTGCTTCGGGCGCGAGGCGACGGTACCTTCGAGATGCATGAGACCGTGCGCGCGGGCCTCGAAAGCCTGATTGCGCCGGGGCTGCGCCGAACCGCGCACAAGCAATTGGCGTCATGGTACGAAACGAATGGGCCTCTCACGGCGCAGATTCTGCATCTTGAAGAGGCCGGCGAAGAGAGTGCCGCGCGTGATCACGCTCGCCCCGATCTACGCTTCGTTCGAAACTACTGGCTTACCTCGCATCCAGACACGCATGAAACGCGGAGAGTTCAGGAGGTACACCGCTTCATCACGGCGTCCGTGAGGGCCGCTAGGTCATCTTTCGAGGGGACTTGACCGCGCTTCCAGATCGCTCCGGAACAGCTTCGAGCGTCGCTCCTGATCCGGCGCATTCAATGAACGCCCTCAGGGCGGACGAGACG
>NZ_JBVVPQ010000174.1:0-3222 GCF_055811695.1 Bradyrhizobium sp. MI1.3
CGCCCCGAACGGAACGGGCGCAGCAAGACCGTCCAGCAGGTAGATCCGCGTGTTCGCGATCGGCCGGCCAATCGGGAGCCGCTGGATTCGCTCATCAATCGCGTTGATCTCGCAGACTGTCGCAAAGGTCGTCGTCTCGGTCGGACCGTAACAGTGCAAGAGATGTTGCGGTCGGTTCTGCCTCAGCACCCGTGCTACTGTCGCGACATCAACGGCATCACCGCCAACTAATAACAACCGCAAACTCGCCAGCACCGGGCCGAGATCATTAGCGATCTGCCTGAACAACCCCGCTGTCAAATGCAGGACGGTAATGCGGTGCTGCTGAACCAGACTGCGCAGCACTTCTGGCTCAAGCATATTAGTGCGTGTAATCGCAATCAGGCTCGAACCGTGTAGCAGAGGTGCCCAGACTTCCAGCGTGCTGATATCAAACGCGGGATTGCCCAGCCATCCCACGCGATCCGTTGAGCTGAACTCCGCATAGCCGTTGTTGATGATGAGCCGGTTGACAGCACGATGAGGAACAACAACTCCCTTGGGAACTCCGGTCGAACCGGAGGTGTACATTACATAAGCGGCGGCCTCGGCGCTCAATGCCAAGCCCGGATCGGTACTACATCCTGTTCCGGCCATGAGCGGCTCAATGGGCAGAACAGGGGTCGTCACCTCAACCAGATCGTCATCGTCACTCTCGCTAAGCACGAAGCCCGCATCACAGTCGGCCAGTATCCAGCCTTGTCGTGCAGATGGAAGAGCGCGATCGATCGGCACATAAACTCCCCCCGCCTTCAGGGTCGCCAACTGCGCCACCACAAGGGCAACGGAGCGGTCCAGCATTGTCGCAACGCTATCCCCGGACCTTACCCCGAGCCCGATCAGATGATGCGCGAGGCGGTTCGCCCGTGCATTGAGCTCGCCATAGCTCACGCGCTCGCCCTCGCAGACCACCGCCACCGCGTTCGGCGCCCGGCGCACCTGCGCCTCGAACAGCTCATGGATGCACCGCTCCGCCGGATAGGACGCCGCCGTCCGGTTCAGCTCCTCCAGCAGGTAGGCGCGCTCAGCGGCTGGCAGGATGTCCAGGTCTCGCACCGGCGTATTGGGGGCATGCTCCAGCGCCTCAGCCACTTGCTCGAGCGCGCGCTGCATGTAACCGCAGACCCGGTCCGCAGCGACGCCCTCCGCCACCTGCGCCGTCAGACCGAGCGCCTCGCCAAAATCCTCCACCGACAAGGACAGGGGATAGTTGGTGCGCTCCTCCCCGCCCAGCCATTCCACCCCCTCTAGCCCATCATTCGGTGCAGAACCGGACATGGCCGCCAGCGTGGTGTGACGATAGTTCAACAGCGCGCTGAACAGCGGCGCCGGTGCCGCAACGCTGCTACAGCGTTGCGCCAACGCCAGCGAGGCATGCTCATGCGCCAGCAGCTCGGCCAGCCGGGCGTGGGTGGTGCGCACGCTCGCCTCGACCCCGGTGCCGTCGAGATTAAGCCGCAGCGGCAGGGTGTTCATGAACAGGCCCATGGCGCGGTCGGCACCGGCGCCGCCATGCATGCGGCCGAACAGCACCGTGCCGAACACCACCTGCTCGCGGCCGCTGCTGCGCGCCACCACCTGCCCCCAGGCCAGATGGCACAGGCTGGCCAGGCTCACCCCGAGCCGCCGCGCCTGGCTGCGCAGCCGCGTGTTGAGCGCCTGCGGCAGCATCCGCTGCGCCTCACGAACCCCGCTGCCATCGCCGCGGATCTCGCTCAGCCCAAACGGCGTGGTCGGCTCATCGATGTCGGCCAGCAGCCCCCGGAAGAACTGCTCATGCGCATCCGCACCCACGCCCAATCGCGCCTGGGCCACCAGATTGCGGAACGGCTGCGGGGCTATCAGCTCATGCTCGCGCCCCTCCAGCACGGCCCGGACCTCGGCATGCATCACTTCCAGCGTGGTGTGATCCCCGATCAAATGGTGCTGCAGCTCCAAAAGCAGCCAGCGCTCGCTGCCGGGCTCGCGCGCAATCACAAACCGCAACAGCGGCGCCCGGCCAAGATCGATGCGCTGCTGGCGCGGATCAAACCGATCCTTAAGCTGCTCGTGGCCGGGACCAGAAGACCCGTCCAGCTCAACCTCGCTCACCAGCAGCGGCACGTTCCGCCACACCACCTGGGCCGGGCTCGACAGGCCCTCCCAGACAAACGATGTCCTTAAGATGTCGTGCCGATCCACCACCCGCTGAACCGCGGCAAGATAGCGCTCCAACAGGCCACGGTCGGCAAACGCCATCTGCGAAACCAGCAGGTACGGATCGCCATGGCTGGCGAGCAGATGATGGAACAGGATGCCGTCCTGCAGCGCCGACAAGCCATAAATGTCCTGGATGTTGGCGACGTCACCAGGCACCATGGCGACGATCCGATCGATCTCGCCCTGCGTCAGCTCGATCAGCGGCAGCATCTGCGGCGTAATCGCCGTGCTGCTCGCGGTGATCAGGTTGGCCGGGACCGCCACCTCCTGATGAGTGCCCAGGCTTGCGGCCAGATCCGCCAGCACCGGCTTGGCGAACAAGGTCCGCACCTCGATCCCGAGCGACAGCCGCCGCAGACGCTCCATCAACTGCACCGCCAAGAGCGAGTGGCCGCCCAGTTCGAAGAAGTTGTCGTGGCGCCCGACCCGCGCCACACCGAGAAGCTCCGCCCAGATCGTCGCCAGCGTGGTCTCGGTCTCGCCCCGCGGCGGCTCATAGGCGCGGCGCGCATAGGCCTCATCCTCAGGCATCGGCAGCGCCTTGCGGTCGAGCTTGCCGTTTGCCGTCAGCGGCAGCGCCGCCAGCCGCACAAATGCAGCCGGCACCATGTAGTCGGGCAGCCGCGCACTCACATGCCCGCGCAACGTGCCGGCAAGATCAGCTCCATTCAGCGCATCCGATGCCGCCTCGGACGCACACACCACATAGCCGACAAGACGCTGCTCGCCGGTGCGATCCTGTTGCGCCACCACCACCGCATCGCGCACGAACGGATGTTCGACGAGCCGTGCCGCGATCTCGCCGGGCTCGATCCGAAAGCCCCGGATCTTCACCTGCTCGTCGTTGCGGCCCAAAAACGCCAGATTGCCGTCCGGCAGGTACCGCGCCAGGTCCCCGGTCCGGTACAGCCGGTCGCCTTCCACAAAGGGACTGGCGATGAACCGCTCCGCGGTCAGCTCGGGCCGGTTCAGATAGCCGCGCGC
>NZ_JBVVPQ010000175.1:0-3117 GCF_055811695.1 Bradyrhizobium sp. MI1.3
GTAAGCGTGGCGTTGAGGCCCTTGAGAATTTTTGTACTCAGTCCTGAGAGCACCGCTAGAAGAGTCTTCTTCTGCAAGGGTGCTCACAATGGACGACCATTCGGACGACATAAGACGACCGTTGTCATCGCGTATCGAAGTGTACGCAGGCGCAGGTCGAAAGCGCTGGCCGGACGACTTGAAGGCACAGATTGCCGCGGAAAGCCTCGAGCCGGGGGCGATTGTCACAGATGTCGCGCGTCGCCATGGGTGCCGGCCCCAGCAGGTGCACGACTGGCGGCGCCGGGCGCGTTTGGGCCAGTTGGTACTGCCGGCTTCGGCGGACACGCTGTCGTTCGTGCCGGTGGTATCGGAATCGGCGCTACCGGCGGCCGCAGAGCCCACCGGGTCGCCGGAAGCAGCCGTTGTGACGGTTGAGCTCCAGGGGGCACGAGTTGAGGTGCGAGGGACGCCTGGCCTTGCTGTGTTGAGTGATGTGTTCTTGGCGCTTCGACGGACACGTTCATGCTGACGCCGCCCGCGAGCCTCATGATTTACGTGGCGACGCAACCTGTGGACTTCAGAAAAGGTGCGGAGGGCTTGGCGCTCTTGGCAAAGGAGACGCTGGGCCATGACCCGATGAAGGGCGTGGCGGTGGTCTTCCGTGCGAAGCGCGCTGACCGTGTGAAGATTGTCGTCTGGGATGGCAGCGGCCTTGTGCTGTACTGGAAGCGGCTCGATGGCAGCGGCTTCAAATGGCCTCCCATCGTGGCCGGCGTGATGCGGATGAACGCTGCGCAGCTGTCGGCGCTGCTTGCTGGCATGGATTGGACGCGCATGCACGCACCTCGAATCCCGCAGCCGAAAGCGCTTGCGTAAAGATATAAATCTTCGCTGCATCGGGGCGCGAAGCATGGCAGACTCGGGCCAATGAGTGATTTGCCTGATGAGCTGCCGAGCGATCCAGCCGAGTTGCGCGTCTTTGCCGCGGCTCTGCTGGATCGCTGCGCCAGGCTCGAGCGGTTGCTCAAGCTTGCAAAAGATGCGCAGTTCGGTCGATCCTCGGAAAAGCTGGACGCTGATCAGTTACAGCTTGTTCTGGAGGACATCGAAGAGGCCGTCGCGGCTCTCGAAGCAGCCGAGGATCGCGCCAATCCCAGAACCTGCGAGAAGAGAACTGCCGAGCGTAGAACCAACCGTGGTCAACTTCCGGAACATTTGCCGCGCATTGTCGAAATCCTGATACCGGCCGAGACCTGTTGCCCGTCTTGTAAGGGCGACCTCTTCGAGATCGGTCACGATGAGAGCCAGAGGCTGGACGTCGTACCGGCGCAGTATCGCGTCATCGTCACCCGCCGGCCCAAACTGGCCTGCCGCGCCTGTCATGGCGTCGTCCTCCAGCACGCTGCTCCCGAGCGATTGATCAGGGGTGGATTGCCCACTGAGCGGCTCGTCGCGCATGTGATCGACGCCAAGTATCATTGGCATTTGCCGCTTTACCGCCAGGCGCAGATGCTGGCGACGCACGGTATCGCCATCGACCGTTCCACGCTCGCCTTCTGGGTAGGCTATGCCGCCCAGGAATTGAAGCCCTTGTGGCATCGTCTGCGCCAGCTTCTGCTCGCCTCTTCGAAGCTCTGTGTCGATGAGACCCCGGCGCCGGTGCTGGACCCGGGGCGCGGCAGGACCAAAACCGGCTACTTCTGGGCGCTGTCACGCGATGACAGGCCCTGGGCCGGACCTGACCCACCTGGCGTGGTTTACGCCTATGCACCGGGCCGTGGGGCCGTTCATGGCTTGCAGCTGCTTGAGGGCTATCGCGGCATCATCCACTGCGACGGCTATCAGGCTTACAAGACCATGACCCGAGAGACGCGTGTGGACGCCTTGTCCGGGACGCTCGCCTTCTGCTGGTCGCATCTGAGGCGCCAGTTTGTGAAGATCGAGCGCGAGGTTGCTCCGGCGCCAGCTCCGGTTGCCCGCGAGGCTCTTGAGCGCATCGCCCAGCTTTACGCGGTCGAGAAAGCGCTCCGCGGCCGATCAGATGCCGAGCGCCGTGCTGGCAGGCAGGCGCATGCCCGACCTCTGGCTACAGCCTTGAAGCAGTGGTTTGAGGCCAAGCTTGATCACCTTGCACAGAAGAGCGACACGGCGAAGGCCTTGCGTTACGCGCTGCGTCATTGGGATGGCCTGACGCTCTACCTTGATGACGGGCGCATCGAGATGGACACGAATGCTGTCGAGCGTGCGATGCGGCCGATCAAGCTCAACGCCAAGAACTCCCTTTTTGCCGGTTGCGACGAGGGCGCCGAGAATTGGGCAGTTCTGGCTTCGTTAATCGAGACCTGTAAGCTCAATGGCGTCAGTGCCGAGCACTGGCTCGCTGATGTTCTCGCGAAGCTCGTCAATGGTTGGCCTGCGGCGCGACTGGACGAACTGCTCCCTTGGGCGTCGATCTACACGATGCATGCACACGATCCGAGGCTGGCGGCATGAGCCTGAACACGACCGCGGTCCGGATCAAGGTGACCCTCGAGGACGTGAAACCGGAGGTGATGCGATGCCTTGTCGTGCCGCTCACGCTGCGCCTTGATCGGCTGCATCTGACGCTTCAGGCGGCGTTTGGCTGGACGAATAGCCATCTCTTCGAGTTCCTGGCTGGCGAAGGACGTTGGGGTATTCCTGATCCCGATGGAGATTTTGGCCCTCAGCCCATCGATGCTCGCAAGACGCGGCTCTCCAATATCGTTCACGAGACCGGCGCGAAGACGATCCATTATCTCTACGACTTCGGCGACAGCTGGGATCACGTGATCAAGCTCGAAAAGTGGTTCGACAACACGACAATGGAGGGACTTCCCCTCTTGCTCGAGGCCGCGAGCCGTTGTCCTCCGGAAGATGTCGGCGGTGCGTCAGGCTATGCCGAATACCTCGACGCCATTAGCGACCCCACCCATCCGGAGCACGAACAAATGCGCCTCTGGGGCCCCGAGCAGTTTGATCCCAACGTCGTCGACCGGAAGGCGCTCGAGGCCGCAGTCAACGCATTGTCGGAAATATGGAAGCCGCGCCGGCGCACCACGCGTTCAAAATAGACGTCAAGCACCAATCAAAATGGGCCTCAGAGCTACGCTTACG
>NZ_JBVVPQ010000176.1:0-3116 GCF_055811695.1 Bradyrhizobium sp. MI1.3
ACGGGGTTTTCTTCCATGCCGTCCTCGGCGAGCCGCAGCACTTCGCCGATCTGGTCGATCAGGAGGCCGTAGGATTCACCGCGCAGATCGACACCGACCGCCATCGGGATCTTGCCGTCCTCGGGCTTGGGCAGGCCGAGCCGGGCGCGCATGTCGACCACGGTGACGATGCGGCCGCGCAGGTTCAGCACGCCCGCGATCTCGCGCGAGGACAGCGGCACGCGGGTGACGCGCTCGGGCATGAACACGTCCTGGACGCGGGAGATCGGCAGGCCGAACAGCTGGCCACCGATCATCGCGGTGACGTATTCGACCATGGCGCCTTCGCCGGACTGGGTCTTCTTGGTCATGTTAGTTTCTCCTGATCCCGCTGGTTACGCTGCTGCGCGGCTCAGCTCGGAGGCGCCGGCGGCGCCCGCGGTCTGTTCCTTCAGCGCCGCGATCAGACCGGGACGGTCGAACTTGGCGACATAGTCGTGGAAGCCGGCCTGACGGCCGCGCTCGATCGCCGCCGGCGACACCAGCGCGGAGAGCCCGATGATCGGCATCGCGCCCAGATTGCTGTCGGAGCGGATGGTCTCGGCAAACTCGAACCCGTTCATGTCGGGCATCTCGATGTCGGTCAGGACCACGTCGAAGGTCTGCGCGCGCAGCGCGGCCAGGCCCTCCTGCGCGGTCGGCGCGGTGCGGACGCGGTAGCCGGCGGCCTTGAGCACCGGGGCCAGCATGTTGCGGAAGAACGCCGAGTCGTCGACCAGCAGCACCGATTGCGAGTGCAGCGACGGCTTCATCTCCTTGCGGGTGAACCAGTCGGAGAACGCCATCGGCAGGAAGTGGCCGACGTCGATCACCTCGGTGGCTTGGCCCTTGATCACGGCCGAGCCGAGAATGCCGGAGGAGGAGCCGCCGACCTCGATGTTGAGCCGTTCCTCGACGATGTCGATGATCTCGTCGACGACGAGGCCCATGGAGCGGCCGTCATCGGAGAACACCAGGATCGGCTGGGCGCCCTGGCTCGCGATGGTGACGCTCTCCATGGCAACGAGCGGCATCAGCTGCTCGCGGTACTGCACCATGTAGCGGCCGTTCGAGAACTCGATCTTGTCGGCCGGGAGTTCTTCCAGGCGGGTGACGAGCCCGAGCGGGACCGCCTTGGGCTGGGACGAGCCGGCGCGGAACACCAGCAGCGAGGTGGTCTGCTCGCCACTTCCGATGCTGTGAGCCCCGTTCTCGCTGTTCATGTCATGGGCCGAGGAGCCGGCGGCGCCGAGCGCCTTGGCAATGCCGTTGGGGTCGATGATCATGATGACCGCGCCGTCGCCCAGGATGGTATTGCCCGAGAACATGTCGATGTGACGCAGCTTCGTCGACATCGGCTTGACCACGATTTCTTCGGTGTGGAACACGCCGTCGACGACGATGCCGAAGGTCTGGCTGCCGACCTGCGTCACCACGATGAAGCCGTTCTCGGGATCGGAGACGGCGCCGTCGTCGATCTTGAGCAGCTTCTTGAGATGGATCAGCGGCAACAGCTTGTTGCGCAGCCGGAGAACCGCGGTGTCCTTGATGCGCTCGATGCGGTGCTCCGAGTTGGCGCGGGCCCGCACCAGCTCGACCACGGAGAGCTGCGGGATCGCAAAGCGGTCGCCGGCGGCTTCCACGATCAGCGCGGAGACGATGGCGAGCGTCAGCGGGATCTTGATGGTGACGGAGGAGCCTTCGCCGGCGACCGACTTGATGTCGATGGTGCCGCCGATCTGGTCGATATTGGTGCGCACCACGTCCATGCCGACGCCGCGCCCCGACACCGAGGTGATGGCGGCAGCAGTGGAGAAGCCCGGCGCGAAGATGAACTTGTGGATCTGGGCTTCGCTCATCTTCTCGAGCTCGGCCTCGGTGACCAACCCTGAGGAGATCGCCTTGGCCTTGATCCTGTCGGTGTTCAGGCCACGGCCGTTGTCGGCGATGCAGATGATGATGTGGCCGCCCTCGTGATAGGCGGACAGGCGAATGGTGCCCTGCTCGCCCTTGCCGCCGGCGAGACGCTCGGCCGGAGTCTCCAGGCCATGGTCGGCGGAGTTGCGCACCATATGGGTGAGCGGGTCCTTGATCAGGTCGAGCACCTGGCGGTCGAGCTCGGTGTCGGCGCCGTGCATCTCCAGCTCGATCTGCTTGCCGAGTTCGCTCGAGAGGTCGCGAACGATGCGGGGCAGCTTCTGCCAGGCATTGCCGATCGGCTGCATGCGCGTCTTCATGACGCCTTCCTGCAGCTCGGCGGTGACGTTGGACAGCCGCTGCAACGGCACCTTGAACTCGGTGTCCTCGTTGCGGCGGGAGATCTCCAACAGCTGGTTGCGGGTCAGCACCAGCTCCGAGACCATGGTCATCAGATGCTCCAGCGTATCCACGTTGACGCGGATCGACTGGTTGGCGATGCTGGCGCCCTCGGCGGCGCCCTCGTCGGCGATCGACTTCTTCGGCGCGGCCTTCTCCTTGGGCGCCTTGGTCTCTTTGGCGACAGGCGCCGGATCTTCAGCGGCGGGTGCGGGCTCAGCCTTGACCTCAACCTTGGCAACCGGGGCCGGGACTTCGATCGGGGTTTCGCGGAAGGCGCGCTCGAGCTCGTCGAGCGACACTTCGCCCGGACGCAGCGGGCGCTCCAGGGTCTGGTCGGCCAGCACGCCGGAGGTCGGCGCGGCTTCAACGGCGACAGGCGCTTCCGGCACCAGCGGCGGCGCTTCAGCCTCGGGAGCAGCAGCACCCGCCGCCATGGCCGCCATGCCCTGCTCGACCATCGCTTCCAGCTTGTCGATGAGATCGCGGTCGGTGCCCTCGGGCTCGGCTTCGGTCGCCTCGAGGCCTGACAGGATTTCCTTGATGCGGTCGATCGAGGCCAGGATCACCGTCACCGCGCCGGCCGTCACCGGCATGCCGTCACGGAATTTGCTCATCAGCGTCTCGCCGGCATGCGCCAGCGCTTCCAGACGCGGCAATCCGAGGAAGCCGCACGTGCCCTTGATGGTGTGGACCAGCCGGAAGATGTTATCCAGGATCTTGGCGTTGTTCGGCTCCTGCTCGAACTTCACCAGCTGATTGTCCACGGTGTCCAGGCTCTC
>NZ_JBVVPQ010000177.1:0-3014 GCF_055811695.1 Bradyrhizobium sp. MI1.3
ACACAACCAGTTGCCAAAACTTCTTCTCGGTGTGACATTCAACGACGGGATCGAGGTCATCGCCAAGCCGACCGACCTTCAGCCCGCAACCGCCGCCGCCTGACCGGCCCGGTCGTCACCAAAAATTGGCGATAGCTCGTTCCGAGGTAAGCGCCAGACTTGGGCTGGGGGCTGAGGGTCAGGCGCCTACAACAACAAATCAGACACGCAGATCTTCCGCGCTGCTCTTACCCCGCTTCGGGTCGACTTTAACCTCGTAAGAGACTGTCTGCCCTTCGCGCAGGTCCGAGAGGCCAGCGCGCTCGACGGCGCTTATGTGCACAAAAACATCTTGGCCACCCTCATCGGGCTGAATAAAGCCGAAACCTTTGGTCGCGTTGAACCATTTTACAATACCCGTCGCCACGTCCGTCTCCCATTAAAGCAATACTGTAGAGTAGTTGCGGTCAGACCACCCGGGCAACAAGGCTCATCGGCCACCATTTTGCCGACATGCAGCGGCCTCGCAACTACCAAAAGGGGGCGCTGGACGCGCGTACCGCACCAAGTTAGCCTCGTCCGATGACCGTTCGGGGAAACACACAAGATGGACTGGAAGAAGGAACTAGAGGCGCTGCTTCAACAATCCGCGGCAATTGTCGACGCGCAGGAACATTAGCGCCTATTCCAAAGCCGACAGCGCCGATTGCAAACGCTCCCCAACGGGCTTCCCCGCCCGATCCTCCCCGGCCGTTGAGCTGGGACAGCTCCGAGCGAGAGCACATCAGCAAACGAGTTGCGAATTTTAAAGCGCATATCGTCCATCCGTACAGCAACGTCCCTCCTTCACCCGCAACCTTTGCGGAAACGTTGCTAAAACACTCGCTCACAAGGGCGCCGGGCTCAGGTAAGATCGAGACCCAGACAAGCTGTCGGTCCGTGCCGAGTTCGCGGCAAAGGGCCAGGATGGGTGCGGAGATTGCCTGTGGCGAGGCGGTAAAGGTCTTCTGAAAGATCTCGGTTCGTATCGCCGGCAT
Source organism: Bradyrhizobium sp. MI1.3 (assembly GCF_055811695.1). Classification (NCBI taxonomy): domain Bacteria; kingdom Pseudomonadati; phylum Pseudomonadota; class Alphaproteobacteria; order Hyphomicrobiales; family Nitrobacteraceae; genus Bradyrhizobium; species Bradyrhizobium sp. MI1.3. Next base: position 1,017 of record NZ_JBVVPQ010000177.1, read on the forward strand.
GGACCTCTCAGTCCCATTTTGGGCCAATTGAGGATTATCTTCGTAGCGGGATGTCGATATAAAGCATTGATTTAGCTTGGAGATGCTTCAGGTGGGAGATTAGGTTCCTTATCCAGGCAGGCCTGCTGGCGGGACTATGGGAACTGCTGTTTGAACGGACAGGGAACATACTCCGTCCAAGAGGATTGGTGAGTAGCTGGATTTTTAAGGGTAGATGCCCTATTTTCCGGCGAGGTAGGCACTGGTCGAGAGCCATGAGCGTCCGAATCAACCGGGAATACGTAAACGACACCGCGAAGCTGATCATGCATCGGCTTATTGCGCGGCAGATCGGTCGCGACCCGTCGCTGGTCGAAAGGGCGAAGGATTCTTTGGCCCATAACTCGCAGCGTTTCGAAGGCTACACTTTCGTTCGCGAGTGGTCGGACATGCTTGGCTTTCCTCCATCTACGGTACGCCGCCGTTTGACGAGCCGCGACGAAGAGATGACGCGTCTGCGTCTATCCTCGCCTTTCGTTTTGGCGGAAGGTATCAACTTCGAGGATGACACTCTGCGCCGTCGCATCTGGAAGGCGGCGAAGCGGATTGCAGAGAGATCTGCGATCCATCAAACCGCGGCACTTCCGCGGATGGCGGCGTGACGCAAAACTCGTTTGTTCGAACTATTGAAGACCTTGTCGAGACAGTCAGGGTGATTGCCCGGCTGTTTAAAACCGACAAGGTCTTCATCATTGGAAGCCAAAGCATCTTACTTTCGTGGCCCGACGCTCCGGTCGTCCTACGCACCTCTGGCGAAATCGACGCTTATCCTGAGAACGCGAAGATATGGGAAATTCAGCAGAAGGAGCTCGATCCTGAAGACGATCCGGAGGCTTCAGAAGAGATAAATGCTCTCTACGGCGAGGGCTCAAAATTCCATCGCGATCACGGCTTCTATATCGACGGTGTCGACGAGAATACCGCGCGGCTGCCTGGCGATTGGAATAAGCGCGCCATCACCAAAACGGTGGACGTTGACGACAGGAAGGTTCTGGCTGTGGCGCCATGTCCCGAAGACATTATCGTATCCAAGCTCGCTCGCCTGTCGGAAAAGGACAAGGAGTTCGTGGACGGCTACCACAAGGCGCGGCCATTCAATCGTGATCTCATCGTTGACCGTATCAAGGCCACAAAGCTGGAGGCCGAACTTCAGGAGCGAGCTATCAGCTTCGTGCGCGGCCTTCCGGACGAGCCCAAAGCAGACGCTGCAGCAAGCAAGCCGCCAGCATTCTAGCAGCCACCGCTACGATTTGTTTGGAGGGCTTCGTCCACACGTCGACCGCAATGGTTTCTGTCGGCTGCAGCGGCGGTGAGCCTCCGGACCAGCCCCGATTTCCGCCGGAAGTGGTGCCGCGAGCTGCACGCCCGTAATCAAACTGATTTTGACTGTCATTCGGCCCTTTAATTGGTCGTCCGTGAACAAGGCTCTAAGCGATTGAGCAGGAGTCAGTTTTCCGGTTGCGGCGGCATTTGAGATTGCAGGGATTGGGGGCTTGAGGCCCCCAAATCTTGCAATTGTCGTTTGTGGATTCCCTTTCGCTGCGGACCATGATTCTGTGGTGCATCGGAGGGGCCGATGCGACCGAAGAAGCACAGGACGACGGGATCGAACGATCTGTTCCGGGCGCGGCTGGACCAGATCATCAACATGAAGCACGAGCTGGTTCAGCTCGCCGGCAAGATCGATTGGGACTGGATCGACGGCGAGGTCGCGCCGCTCTACAGCGAGAATGGCCGGCCCGGGATCGAGACCCGGTTCATGATCGGGCTGCTGTTGCTCAAGCATATCTACGGGCTGTCCGATGAGGGGTGTGCGAGCGCTGGGTCCACGACCCTTACTTCAAGTTCTTCACCGGGCAAGAGTTCTTTCAGCATGCCTTCCCGCACGAGCGCTCGGACCTGAGCCATTGGCGCAAGCGGCTCGGCGACAAGTTGGAGCTGCTGCTGGCGGAGAGCCTG
>NZ_JBVVPQ010000178.1:0-2936 GCF_055811695.1 Bradyrhizobium sp. MI1.3
TGGAGAACGCTTCCTAAGAAACGGCAGCACCGACTTTCGGTTCCAAGGGAGAACAAAGCCGAATGCCTTGGCACGCTGATGCAAATTGTTGATCACCATCTGTGTTAGCCAAGTTGATTTGACGTTCTCGATAGCGGCGTTGTCACTCGTAACGCCGGTCTGGGCGAGTTCGAGAATTGTGCTGTCCTCTCAAGTGCCGATGTTGATCAAGCCGTTAGGGATGTCATCCCGCTCCATAAAAAACACGCAGGCATCCGCCAAATCATCGACATAGAGAAAGCCGTGCTCGGCCCTGATCCCAGACCGGGTAAGCCGCTCTCCCCTCTCCTTTGCATCCTTTGCCTTGCGGATCAAAGCGCGCACGACATGCTATTGTTCTGCTCATAATCGTTCTTGGGGCCGTACAGGTTACCCGAGCGCCCGAGCGGCGGCTCGTCCCAATGCGAGAAGTGGAAAATAATGGCGATACATGTTGAAGCTCAACATGAATCCACGTGATAGCTCGGTGCCCTGTTGCAGCCGGTTTGCGAGCTCCTGGGCCGCTAAGTTCGTACGAGCGCCAATCCCGTAGCCCGGAAAGCCCGTCGCGGTGTAGAAGTCTTCATCCCAGGTCCCATCGGCCTTTTGGGTAGCACAGAGATACTCAACACTCTTCTGTATCGCCGCACTGGTTTCGCGGCTGCTATCGACCGAAAGAAGGCACATGAGACCCCACGCAGTTTGTGATGGCGTGCTCGGCCCCCTCCCGCGAAGCTCCGGATCCATGTAGGATGCGCAAGTTTCACCCCAGCCACCGTCTTGATTCTGTTTCGATAGAATCCAAGTAATAGCGCGCATCACATAGGCCTGTGTCATGTCCTCGCCTATCGCTTGGAGAGCGGGCAATACGGCAGCGGTGCCGTATATGTGATTGACCCCCCATCGCCCAAACCAGCTCCCCGCTTCTTCTTGTTCGCTCCGGATGTAATCTAGAGCGCGGTGAATAGCCGGATGCTTGATGTCGTGTCCTAGCGCGGCAAAGGCTTCAAGGACGTGTGCGGTCACATCGACGCTTGGTGGATCGATCGCCTCTCCGAAATTGCAAAATGGAATCTTCGAGATAATCTCGTTGTTGTTGTCTCTGTCAAAAGCACCCCAACCGCCGTTGCGGCACTGCATAGCCAACGTCCACTCGACACCGAGTCCAATCGCTCGCTCGACTCGTTCTCTCAGACCTCCGATCGTCGACCTCAGTTTCCCGAGAACAAGTAAGGCGACGGCCGTATCATCAACGTCGGGATAGGAGTTGTTGGCGCGTTCAAAAGCCCAACCACCGGGGCTTACGTCCCTAACCTTTACAGACCAGTCTCCAGGAACAAGAACCTGCTGATTGAGAACCCATTCTAGAGCTTTGCAAACTTCGGTCTTGTCGGAGGACACGCCAGCCTCGAGGAGCGCAAGGACCGAGAGTAACGTGTCCCACACTGGAGATTCGCTAGCCTGAATATGGGTAGCGCCGTTACGCTCGTAGCTCCAGTGTGCTCCCAACGCGGAGATAGCCTTGGCCACCGAAGGATGATCAAGCCGGTAGCCCTCGTTGACTAGCGCAATTAATCCATAGACCCAGGGTGGTTGGAGACCTCCCCATGCGCCGTCGGCATCTTGATGCCTGATCATCCATTCGAGACAAAGCCTAATGGAATTCTCACGAAAGGGAATCAGCTTCGATCGTTGGGCTTCGTGAAGACCGCGATCAATCTTTAGGAAGAGCCATTCTAACGAAAGCAGGCGGGTGTGCTTCGCGGGAATTGAGAAATCGAAATCCTCATAAGGACAGGGAAAGAGTTCTTCGAGCTTGCTCCCGTCGGGAAGAGGCCAAACAGGCGTCCGCGCCGCGACGACGGTGAGAGGCACCATCGTCGCGCGAGCCCATTGAGCGAAGTTATAGATGTTGAACGGAAACCAAAGCGGCAGCCGAATTATCTCTGGGGGCAGATTGGGGGTGTGTTGCCACGGCCAAACCCCCAACATGGCCAGCCAATATCGCGAGAACACCCGGAGATTTCTTAGCGCGTCATGCTTCTGAATCCATGCACGCGCACCAGCGAGTTCGTCGCAGTGCAGGTCTAGCCCCTTGGCGCGCAGCGCCGCGTAGACCTCCACGGTCGAGTTGATGTCACCATCCGGTGCTCCTGGATATATGCCCCAAGAACCGTCCGGCCGCTGCCGTTGCAGCAAGGCCATAATGATTTTCTCTTCAGAGGGCAAATGAAACCCGGCTATGTGACTGGCGAGCAGCCACTCGGCCTCAATGGTCGAGTTTGACTCGACCATGCCAACCCAAAATCCAGATGGATTCTGAGACTTCCACAGCCAGTCGATCGCCGATTCGATTGTTTGACATAGGCGACCGGTCCCGAGTTGAGCGGGCAACGAGTCTTCCGAATCATCGGAATCCATAAGAGTTTCGGACGCCATGTTGCGGATCCCTACAGTTAGATGACATGAACCGCCCGCCCCGGATCTGCCGGGGCCATTTGGTTTTAAGTTATGCCGCCATAGCCGGTTGTTCCAGCCTGGTGTAGTTCGGCCGGTTGACGGATTTGCCGAAACCCATGTCCTGCATCAGTCGCGCCACGGTACAACGGGCAACATCGAAGCCTTCCCGCTTGAGCTGCCGCCAGACCTTGCGCACGCCGTAGACGCGGAAGTTCCGATCGAAGACGCGCCTGACCTCGATTTTCAGCGTAGCATCCTGCCGGGCGCGCGCCGACAGCCTGGCGGGATCCCGCCGCCTGGCCACATGGGCGTGATAGGTCGAGGGGACGATCGGCAGGACCTTGCAGATCGCTCGACCCCATGCGCCCACGATGATTGTCAATGAAGGCGATCATGGCTTGGACCGGCGGTCGAGCTCCGCCATCGCAAAATACGCGCTTGCCTTGCGCAGGATCTCA
>NZ_JBVVPQ010000179.1:0-2646 GCF_055811695.1 Bradyrhizobium sp. MI1.3
GCCAGAAGATTGTAGAACCGGCTCGGCACCGACACCCCCGCAACGTCCTTTCGGTACGGAATGATCCAGAGATTGGCCGCCGCCAGGAATGCCTCGAGCTCGGCATCCTCGACCCGCCCCACGAAGGAGACGTTGGGCAAGTTCGCCTCAGTCTGCAACTGCTTCAACCGCTCGAAGCCGATGCCCCAGCCGGAGAGCAGAAAGTGGATGCCAGGCTCGGCCCTCAAAAGGCGCGCCGCCTCGAACACGATCTCCGGATCATGGGTGAAGCCGAGATTGCCCGACAGGCCGACAACGAAATCCGCCGAGAGCGCTTTGCGGAACGGATTATCCGGCGTCACCGGCCGGGGTGCGGCCACGAGCGTCGCCCAGTTCGGGATGAAGCGGATCTTGTTCCGCGTCATGCCGGAATAGCTCAGCAGCGGCCGTTCCGCATCGCGGCCGATGGTGATGACGGCATTGAGCGCGCGGAACATCAGACTGTTGGCGGCGCGCATCATCATAGCCACGATCGAACCGGGCTTCAGCAGGCCCGCCATCACCAGCACGTCGGGGAAGAGGTCGTGCATGATCAGCGCCGAGCGCGCGCCCTTCAGCCTCGCCGCCGCCGCGACAGCGTAAGGCAGCATGAACGGTGCGGTGACGGTGAGCACGACGTCACCTCGCCTCAGCTCCCGTGTCAGCGCCAGAAACGTGCGCGCCGCGAACAGCAGCTCGGAGGCGCCGCGCCGCACCAGCGCCGCCTTACCCGCCATCCGGTTCTTGACGGCGATTATCCGCGGGTTGCCCGGGCCGGTCTGCAAGGCCGGCAATGCCCCTGATGAGCCCGACAACACCACGACCTCGTGATCCCGGGCGAGGCGGCAGGCGATCTCGGCCATGATCGAAGCCGTCGTGCTCGGATCAGGCGGGTAATGCTGGCTCGCCACGACGATCTTGCCTCGAGGCTGCATGGTCAGGCCGCGGTCGATCCGAATTCCGGCACCGCGTCCTTCAGGATGGTCCTGATGGTGGCCCGATCGTCGCGCGCGATCGCCTGCTCCAGCGCCGCAATCCATTTGCGCAGCGTCTGCATCGGCGGCTCGTTCGGCTGCGCGGCCATGATGCCGGCGACGCCGATCTCGCGGGTCGGCTCCTCGGAGGCGAACAGGATTTCGTGCAGGCGTTCGCCGGGCCGCATGCCCGTGAACACGATGTCGATGTCGTAGCCGGGTTGCAAGCCCGAGAGACGGATCATGCGCTCGGCGAGATCGACGATCTTCACCGGCTGGCCCATGTTGAGCACGTAGACCGACACGTCCGAACGCTGCGTTCCGAGCGCATGCGTTGCCGCCGTGATGACGAGATCGCAGGCTTCGCGGATGGTCATGAAGTAGCGGACCATGTCCGGATGGGTGACGGTCACGGGACCGCCGGCATCGATCTGGGCCTTGAACTTCGGCACCACCGAGCCGTTCGACGCCAGCACGTTGCCGAACCGGACCGAGATCAGCCGCATCGACCGCCTGGCGCCGCCGTGGCCCGCCGCAAGATCATGGTCGAGCGCCTGGCAATACATCTCCGCGAAGCGCTTGGTCAGGCCGAGCATCGACACCGGCTCGATCGCCTTGTCGGTCGAGATCATCACCATGGCTTCGGCGCCGGCGCTGTGCGCGGCATCGGCAACGTTGATCGAACCGAAGATGTTGGTCTTGACGCCCTCGCTCCAGTCGCGCTCGAGGATCGGCACGTGCTTGAGCGCGGCGGCATGGAACACGATGTCCGGCTTGAACTCGGCCATCAGGCGCATGATGCGCTCACGGTCGCGGATGTCGGCGATCCGCCCTTCGATCGAAGCGGCAGTGCCGAGCGCCGCGAGCGTTTCCGTGATCGCGTAAAGAGCCGGCTCGGAATTTTCCACGATCAGAAGGCGCGCGGCGCCGAACGCGACGACACGTTCGCAGATCTCGGAACCGATCGAGCCGCCCCCGCCGGTGACGATCACCGCCTTGCCCTCGATCAGGGCCTCGAGCCGCGCATAGTCGATCTTTTCGCTCGGCCGCAGCAGCAGGTCCTCGACCGCCACGGCCGTCAGCCGCGGCGTATCGCCGCTCTCGAGCGAGGGCATGCGATTGACGATCACCCCGAGCTTGCGGGCCCGCATCAGGATCGATTCGGGATGAGCCTCCGGCTCGAACGCCGACGGTGTCATCACAACGCGCGCGATCGGCTTGCCGCGCTTGGCGAAGTCGGCGATGACGTCCTCGACGTCGTCGACGCCGCCCAGCACCGGGACGTTGCGGATGAACTGGCCGCGATCGGCACTCGACGGCGAGAGCACGCCGACCGGCCAGATGCGCTTGATGGCCCCGCTCTCGATTCCGCGCAACAGCACCTCGGCATCCGCGGCGCGGCCGATCAGCAGCGTCGGCGCAGCATCCCCGGTGCGGGCGTGACGCCGCACTCGCGTATAGCGGAAATAGCGATAGGTTATGCGCAACGCGCTGAGGAAGGAGATCTCGAGGAACCAATAGAGGACGATCGTCACCTTGCCGAGGAAGAAGGCGCCGCGGACATTGGGGGAAACGAAGATATAGTCGAGCGCCAGGAGCGCAACCGTCAGCACGGTCGCGACGCGGATGATGTTCAGCGCGTCAGGCAGCGAGA
>NZ_JBVVPQ010000180.1:0-2581 GCF_055811695.1 Bradyrhizobium sp. MI1.3
GTATTCCTCCGGGGTGGGCCGCCTTGTTGAGTTGCAGGTATCCGACGAGGATCTAGCTTTAAGGCTAGCCTTAAGGTCGGTAGATGCGGGTAGAGGTCCTGGGCGGGGTTGAGCGTCGTCGTCGCTGGTCTCGCGACGATAAGATGCGGATCATCGAAGAGACGCTGGCGCCCGGCGCGGTTGTGACGGAGATCGCGCGGCGGCACGGCATTTCGACGAGTTTGGTGTTCACGTGGCGGCGGCGGGCGCGCCTGGCGAGTGTCGTTTCGGCGGGACCGAAGCTTGTCCCTGTTCAGCTCACCCCGGGTGCGACCGAAAGCGTTCCATCGATTGAAGCCCCAGCGGTGATTTCGCCCCGGAGGCGCCGGGGCCTGATCGAGATCGAACTCGGTGGCGGCAAGCGTGTCAGCGTTGACGAGAACGTCGATGCTGACGCGTTGGGGCGGGTCCTTGATGTTCTGAGCCGGCGATGATCCCGATACCGGGTGGCGTCAGAGTCTGGATCGCAACCGGCCACACCGACATGCGTCGCGGCATGCAGGGTCTGGCTTTGCAGGTTCAGGAGAGCCTGAAGCGGGATCCCCACGCCGGAGATCTCTATATCTTCCGAGGCCGGCGTGGCGATTTGGCAAAGATCCTCTGGCATGACGGGATCGGGCTGTCGCTCTATGCGAAACGCTTGGATCGCGGAAAGTTCATCTGGCCTTCGGCGTCAGGTGACGCGGTGTCGATCTCGGCGGCGCAGATGGCGTACATGCTCGAAGGGATCGATTGGCGCAATCCACAACTGACGTGGCGGCCGACAAGGGCGGGATGAGCGAAGAAAAATGTGGAAACCCGCGTATTTTGGGGTGCCGCAAATCACTAAAACTATGATTCACTTCGTCTCATGGATGCTGATCGCGCCGCTCTTGCCGAAGAAAACGCCGCGCTGAAAGCGGAGCTGGCGGTAGCGCGGGCAAAGGCGTCGGAGGACGCCGCGCTGATTGTGCAGCAGACCTTGCGGATAGCGAAGCTCGAGCGCCAGGTTTACGGCCAGAAATCGGAGCGCTCGGCGCGGTTGATCGACCAGCTGGCGCTTACCTTCGAAGAATTGGAAGCTAACGCGACGGAAGACGAATTGGCGGCGGAGCAGGCAGTCGCCAAAACGACTACGGTTGACGGATTTACGCGCAAGCGCGCTGAGCGCAACACGTTCCCAGACCACCTTCCGCGCGAGCGGGTGGTGATCGATCCGCCGACGGCGTGCGAATGCTGCGGCGGCAATCGCTTGCGCAAGCTCGGCGAAGATGTGACCCGAACGCTGGAATCGGTGCCGCGTCAGTGGAAGGTAATCGAGACGGTGCGCGAGAAGTTCTCTTGCCGCGACTGCGAGAAGATCAGCCAGGCACCGGCGCCATTCCATGTGATCCCGCGAGGGTGGGCGGGGCCGAGCCTGCTGGCCATGCTGCTCTATGAGAAGTTCGGCCAGCATCAGCCTCTGAACCGGCAAACCGAGCGTTACGCGTTGGAAGGCGTGCCGATCAGTCTGTCGACCGCAGCCGACGCCGTCGGAGCGTGCTGCACGGTATTGGAGCCGCTGTTGCGTCTGTTGGAAGCCCACGTCATGGCATCCGAACGCCTCCACGGCGACGACACCACCGTGCCCGTGCTGGCCTTGGGCAAGTGCGATGTCGCTCGATGCTGGGTCTATGTAAAGGACGACCGCCCCTTCGGCGGCTCAGATCCGCCGGCGGCAATGTTCTATTACTCGCGCGATCGAAGGGGCGAGCATCCGCAGGCGCATCTGGCCAACTATAGCGGTATCCTGCAGGCCGACGCCTTCGGCGGATACACCAAACTCTACGAGCCCCCGCGAAGTCCTGGGCCTATCAGGGAGGCGGCCTGTTGGGTGCATGCCCGGCGCCCGTTCTTCGCCATGGCGGATCTTGAGGAAAACGCGCGACGTAAGGCTGCTGGCAAGAAGGAGATCGCCCTCTCGCCGATTGCGATCGAGATCGTGCGTCGCATCGACGCCCTCTTCGCAATCGAGCGCACGATCAATGGCCAAGGCGCCGACCACCGAGAGGCTGTCCGCCAGGCGCAGAGCGCTCCGTTGGTTGCCGATCTGGAAGCCTATATGCGTGAGCAGTGCGCCAAGCTCTCCCGCGGTCACGATCTGGCCAAGGCCATGAACTACATGTTCAAGCGCTGGGGCTCCTTCACACGCTTCCTCGACGATGGCCGCGTCTGTCTCTCGAACAACGCCGCCGAAAGAGCGCTGCGCGGCATCGCATTGGGCAGAAAGTCTTGGTTATTCTGCGGGTCCGACCGCGGAGGGCGTCGTGCCGCCGCCATGTATAGCCTCATCGTCTCTGCGAAGATGAACGACGTCGATCCTCAGGTCTGGCTTGCCGATGTACTCGCTCGCATCGCCATCCACCCCGCCCACAGGCTCGATGAGCTGCTGCCCTGGAACTGGAAGATTGCGCAACAGCAAGGCCTCGCGGCGCAGGCGGCTTGATGGGGCCCGTCAACAAAGTCAGCCACGTGTTTACCCTCGGCCATGTCGCCGAGATGCTTGGAGAAGACGAGGAATGGC
>NZ_JBVVPQ010000181.1:0-2520 GCF_055811695.1 Bradyrhizobium sp. MI1.3
CCCCATTCGAGTCTTGACGGCAGCACGCCCGATCAAGCCTACTTCACCTCGCTGCCGCTCCGCCTGGCAGCATAACCCCGGCAGACGCTCCACTTATCGATGCGCAGATTCTGTTCAGACAACCGGGACCAGCTCACTGCCTTGCCGCTGCCCCCCGTTGGAGACCAATCCAACGGACCCGGTCGGGCCTCTCATGTTCCGATGATTACCTTCCACGCGTGATCCGGCCATCGACCCCGACGGAGCGGCATCGTCTCGCATAACGACGATGCTCATGCTGCCTTCGTGTTTAGGGAACACACTGGGCCTTCGCGAACATCCACCTTTCGAGGCTCGTTCCCGCACCCCGCATGGCTCCTGTCTACACTTCGAACCCCGCGTTGCCGCGACGCCCGCAAGACTCGGTCCCGGCCTGCCTGCTTCGGCTTTGGCCGGATGGGACTTGCACCCACAAGCATTCATCAGCTTGGCATGACGTACTCCCCGGTGGTGGTGTAGCTCGGTAAAGCAAAGCCGCCCGGACGCGCGCCTTCACATAGCGCCGTAGCGGGCGGGCGGCTTTGCGGTGGTCACCGGCAGTTCTCCGGCAGGATGGGGTTGCGACACGCCAACGCAACCGAGGAACCACCGTCTGACCGTGCGCCCGGATGGAGGAGGGGCGTCTGTGGCGCTCACCGTTACCCGGAACGCCGCTGGCGTCAGGAAGGTGACCGCCCCAGCGAATGTTGATGGCGGTGGTTTGATCCGCATCAAAGCGCACATCCGCTCCTTTATGCATAGTCGACCGCGTCCTAATAGGAGGTCGCAATGCCCATTGATTCGATTCTGGTTTCGGCCGGCGTAGTCGCGATGTTCGTGGTTTTCGCCGGGGTTCTGATCTGGGGTAGCCACCAGACCAGCGCGGTCCGGTCGAGCTTGCCTGCCGGCGCCACAAAGCGCCGGAGCTTCTGATCTGCGGGCGGCGCACCGCGCGGCAGCGGCATTTTTCACCCGGCTTGATGTTGATCAAAGGGCCGGTGGTGAAATCGGGATTGATGGAGCGGAAGCGCTCCGGGACTGCGCAAGAGAGAATCATTCCATGAACCAGTCTCAATCCTAGAAATGGATGACGGAAGGTGAAGCCGGCCTGGCTGCATTCTTCCTGGTTTCCGCCGTTCTTTGCGCGGTGGATGCGGCAAAGGCCCTGGACACCGCATTTGCGTTCCACGCCTCGCTCGGCGCGGCAGCCAGCCTCGCGGCACTCTTTGCCATCTTCAACCGCTACTTCGATGGTCGGTCGGCGTTGGTTTCTCAGGAAATCAATGGCCGGCCCAATTGGTCGACCATGCTAACCCTGGCATCGGCGACAATTCAGCCAAGATCCTGGTATCGATTTTGTCAAATTCCATAGTTTTGATTCCTGCGTGTTATAGCCAAGTATCGCTGATTTCCGGCAAAAACGTCGTCAATTAGCCCCAACTTGCAGGGTACGCAACGCCATTCCTCGCTATCAACCATCAGTAGGATAGGAAGGAGTTTGGCCATGCGAGTCGGTGTTCCGACGGAGATTAAAATACACGAGTATCGTGTCGGACTTACGCCCGGCGCGGTTCGTGAGTACGTGAGTGCAGGCCAGAGCGTCCTTGTCGAGGCAAATGCCGGCGACGGAATTGGAGCCCACGACGAGCTCTATCGCAAGGCAGGTGCCGTCGTTGTCGATACGTCTGCAGAAGTCTTTGCGACCGCCGACATGGTTGTGAAGGTCAAGGAGCCTCAGCCAGTCGAATGGTCGCAATTGCGGGAAGGCAGATTCTCTTCACCTATCTGCATCTGGCCCCAGATCCCGCGCAAGCAAAAGGCCTCATGGATTCCGGCTGCACCGCGATCGCCTACGAGACCGTGACCGCCGTGCATGGTGGTCTCCCACTTCTCGCTCCAATGAGCGAGGTCGCGGGCAGACTTTCAATCGAAGCGGCTGGAACGGCTCTTCGGCGCTACACCGGCGGTCGCGGCTTCCTCATGGGGTGTTCCCGGAGTGCAGCCGGCTCGCATCGTGGTCATTGGCGGGGGTGTTGTGGGAACGCATGCCGCGCGAATGGCTGTCGGGCTTGGAGCAGAGGTCTCAATCCTTGACCGCTCGATCCGCGACTGCGGGAATTGGATGAGATGTTTAAGGGGCGGGCTCGCACCCGGGGGGATGTCCCGATCGGTGTTGAACTGCGTCGGGCCGACGTTGCCGGGATGAATGTTACGCGGCCCTCGAGACGTGGGCAACGGGCTTGATCGTCATGCGATCGTGGTGAGCTTGAAGGGCTGCACGCAGAACCGACAATTGCTTATGCGCCTTCAATCGTCGAAAGCCCTTGTTGGCCTCGATCATGCCGGCCGCGACCCATCGCAAGGCCATACCGGCATCCCGCCAGCGTTGACGTTGCGCGTGACGCGGCGAATGGTGCCCATCATGTTCTCGGCGATGTTGGTACAGGCGAGCGATCGACGAAGCTCCTTCGGCAGCTTCAACCGGACGACAGTCAGGATTTC
>NZ_JBVVPQ010000182.1:0-2480 GCF_055811695.1 Bradyrhizobium sp. MI1.3
ACCGGACGACCCAGGCTGACGATACCAGCCTTCGCCAACGCATGAGGGCGATCGCCCAGGAGCGCCGCCGCTTCGGCCATCGGCGGCTGCATGTTCTGCTCAGGCGGGAGGGGTATTCGATCAATTGTAAAAAGCTGTTCCGGCTCTATCAGGAAGAGAAGCTAACGGTGCGCCGCCGTGGTGGCCGACCGCGGTCGACTCTTCTGGTCTGGCGCGAATTGGCCGACTGTTAGCGAAGTTGCACGACTGTGTGAGCGCCTACATCTGTTCGCCGGACCCGTCGCCTCTCGCGAGATCGCGTGTCCGTTGCATCGTGCGGGAAAAATATTCCCCGCGCTCGCGGCGCACACGCTCTTGATGCGCTCTGAAATTCGCAACTCGTTCGCTGATGTGCTCTCGCTCGGAGGTGTCGCAGCTCAACCGCCGGGGAGAATTGGGCGGGGTCGGCGCAATGGGTGCTAGCAGCTTTGGAGCAGGCGCTAAGCTCCGTGCGCGTTCTACGATCGTCGCAGATTGTTGAACCAGCGCCTCCAGTTCCTTCTTCCAGTTCATCTTGCGTGTTTGCGTGTTCTCCTTGCGTGTTCTCCGAGCAGTCATGGAGCATGCGCAGTAGGCTCGTCCAGCTATCCCTTTTGGTAGTTGCGAGGCCGCTGCTTGTCCGCAAAATAGTTGCCAATGAGCCATCTGGACCGATGTAATTCGCGGCTCTACCGCTAGCAGAACCCACCAACGTGACCTTCGTCGCAGCGGCGATGATCGTTCTTTCAACGTCAATAACCGTCGCGACAGAGCTGGATTGAATTTACCGCGATTGGGCGGGATCATCTTCGGTTGAGTGCTCGTCCGGTCGCCACGCCATTATGGGTTCGCTCTCCGCCCTAGAGCCTCTAGAGCTGGTCCCGGTTGTCTGAACAGAGTTTCCGCGTCGATAAGTGGAGCCTCTGCCGGGGTTAGGCCGCCATGCGGAGTGGCAGCGGGGTGAAGTAGGCTTGATCCGGCGTGCTGCCGTCAAGACTCGAATGGGGACGCCTGCTGTTATAGAAGTCGAGATATCGGCCGATCGAGCTGCGCGCCTCGCTGACGCTGTCATAGGCCCGCAGGTACACCTCCTCGTATTTGACGCTGCGCCAGAGCCGTTCGACAAACACGTTGTCCCGCCATGCGCCCTTGCCGTCCATGCTGATCGCGATGCCGTTGTCGGCGAGCACGCCGGTAAAAGCCTGTCCGGTGAACTGCGAGCCCTGATCCGTGTTGAAGATGTCCGGCTTGCCGTGACGAGCCAAGGCATCCTCCAGCGTCTCGACGCAGAAGGCTGCTTCCATGGTGATCGACAGCCGCCACGACAGAACACGACGTGTTGCCCAGTCCAGCACCACGGCGAGATAGACGAAGCCACTCGCCATCGGGATGTAGGTGATGTCCATCGCCCAGACCTGGTTCGGTCGCGTGATCTCCATGCCGCGCAGCAGGTATGGATGGATCTTGTGGCCGGGCTCGGGTGTGGTGGTGCGCGGACGGCGATAGAGCGCCTCTATCCCCATCCGCCGCATCAGCGTTTTGACATGCCGGCGGCCGATCTTGCACCCCTCGGCAGCCAGCAGGCCTCTCAGCATTCGCGAACCGGCGAAGGGATACTCCAGATGCAGCCGGTCGAGACGCCGCATGATCGCGAGATCGGCGTCCGGCACCGGCCGCGGCAGGTAGTACACGCTGCCGCGGCTGATGTTCAAAGCCTCCGCCTGCCTGGTGATCGGCAGCTCGTGCTCATGGTCGATCATCGCCTTGCGCTCAGCAATCCCGCCTTGGTGAGCGCTCCTTCTAAAAAACTAGGCGCGGCGCTGCGCGCCCCCTGTGGGATAGAAACGGCCGGCGCTAGATTGCCGACCGGAAGGGAGCGGCCGATACGATTTTGGTGGCACGTGACCCCGTTAAAAAAACCTGGTCCATGGGTTGTTGCGCACTTGAGAGTGGTGACGCCATCCGGCGATCCCGTTTAGGAATCTGATCAATTGCGCAGCTCAGCCCTTCTCTGTCAGCAGGAGGATTGGAGATGTACCGCAATGAGTCGAAGTCCAAGGTCGACCGTACCATGCCCATGGCGCACCTGAACGCGGCTGCCATCGATGTTGGTGCGAATGTGCACATGGCTGCCGTAGGACCTGATCACGCACTTGAGCCAGTACGCAGTTTTGGCACCTTCACGGCTGATCTCGATCAACTGGTAAAGTGGTTTGTGGAGTGCGGAGTCGAGACCGTCGTGATGGAATCAACCAGCGTCTACTGGATTCCGATCTTTGAGCTTCTCGATGCACAAGGATTCGCTGTGTTTCTTGTCAACGCGCGCGATGCCAAGCACGTGCCGGGGCGCAAGACCGATGTCAGCGATGCGCAATGGCTGCAGCAGCTCCATTCATTCGGGTTGCTGCGGGCCAGCTTTCGGCCCAAAGGGCAGATTGCCGAGCTGCGAGCCTACGTGCGTC
>NZ_JBVVPQ010000183.1:0-2416 GCF_055811695.1 Bradyrhizobium sp. MI1.3
CGTCTGGACCAAGAAAAAGGTCCGCCAACGTCGCTTCAAAGGCCGCCGTATCACTCAGCTCTGATTCCGGGTACTAGCAAGGAGCCTGCTCCGCGATTACCCCATGTCCCGACCGCCCTTCTCGCAGCTGCCGCGCGCAGGGGCGGTCAAGGCTGGCCGCAGTTTGCGGCCACCGCAAGGCTCGGCCTTGACCGGCCCGAGCACGGCGGCATCCTCGATCGGATCGGGCCTGGAAAGAAGCAATGACTCACCGGCCCCGTGTCCCAGGGGGATGGGAACTAGCCCGAACGGCGATTGTTATTGTCTTGCACGGGTGACCTCGTGGCGAAGAGCGGCGCGTCGGCTGTAAGCGTCGCCGGGCAGCCCTATCTGTGTCCTGCCGGGTTGAGGCGCCCGCGCGCCTTTTCTTTTTTCTTTTGGCGGGCGCGGGCGCCAAGCTTCGACAAAGTGCTCATACCTTCTCTGCGCTTGCTCGGCGACGTGCATCTCCTGATCGCGGAGTTGTTTGATATTGTAGGCGTAGGCAGGGCCGCGCGTGTTGCCTTTTTTCTGCGCTCGGCCAGCCTGTAACTCCATGCCGCGCATCTTGTGAGCGACAAGACTGGGCCGGGCCCAGAGGTAATCCTCTTCGTTCGTCAGCAGATGCCAGCACAGAACGGTCAGCTTGCGCGCTACGGCGACGGCGGCCACCTGATGGCCCCGTCTGGCGCGGATGCGCACGAAGAAAGCGTGGAGCGGTCCGGGTGTCTTGGCGGCAGCCCAGGCGGCTTCTACCAGCATGGCCCGGGCGTGGCTACGTCCGACCTTGCTGATCCGGCCGTGATGAGCGGCACCGAGGCCCGACTGGTGCACACGCGGATTGAGCCCGAAGTAGCTGACCAGTTTCTGCGGGCTCTTGAAACGCGTGATATCGCCAATTGCCGCCATCAACCCGGCCGCCACCGCCAGATTGACGCCGGTGATCGTCAGCAGCCGCCTGACCGAGCCGTCGTCCAGGCTGTTTGTGGCGATCTCCCGATCGAGGATCGTGAGATCTTCGGCGAGCCGATCGAGCTCGCGCACATGCCGCTCAATAGCATCCCGTTCGTCGTCAGGTACTGGCTGGTGCGCCAGCCAATCGCGGCCGCGGCCGTTGAATAAATCGGCGTGCGGACATTTTGGGATCAGGTGCGCGTGAAGGATTGCGTGCACTTCGTTCTTGATCCGGGTCCGATGCCGCACGACCTGGTAACGCCGGGCGATCAGCCGGCGCAGCCGTTCTGTGGCCGCGTCCGGCGTCCAGATTTCCGGCAGATAGCCGGCCGCGTACAAGCTGGCCAGCGTGCCCGCGTCGACCTTGTCGGTCTTCACATGGGCATGCGCGATTGCCTTCACCTGCAATGGGTTGGCGATGACCACCCGCTTCACGAACGGCGACAGCACCCGTGACACCGCCATGCAGTTGCCGGTCGCTTCGATCACCACATCGTCTATCGGTTGAAGGCGTTTGCCAAAGCCTTCCAGTGCCGTGCGGGTCATATCGACGCGACCGGCCGGTCGAAGTCTGCCATCTTCCCAGAAAACCACCTCGCCGAAAGTTCGGTGGATATCCATTCCGATTATGCGTCGCATTTACACCTCCTGTCATATGACGGGAACGGTGGGCGACACGACAACTACGGATCCGCGCTCACGGCGCAACCGGGCTAGTCGTAGAGGCGGCCAGCTACTAACTCGAGCTCGCAGCTCATCGTACGCATCGGCCTGCCCACACCTTCGTGCTCCCGGTGCCTCTGTCCCGGATGGTCGCACCATACGCCACGATCTTGAAAACCGCAGCCGAACATCAGCACCGAAAATCTTATACCGGTTACCAACCCCATTGAAAGCATCTTCGCCACCGTGCGCCACCGCACGATCCGATCGAAGGGCTGTCTGTCCAACAGGACTGCGCTCGCGATGGTCTTCAAACTGATCGAGGGCGCCCAAAAAGGCTGGCGCCGTCTCGACGGTCATAACCAGTTGCCAAAACTCGTTCTCGGTGTGACATTCAACAACGGGATCGAGGTCATCGCAAAGCCGACCGACCGTCAGCCCACAACCGCCGCCGCCTGACCGGCCCCGGCCGTCACCAAAATTTGGCGATAGCTCCTGTCTGATCGCCGACCGCGATGGTGTCTATGATCCGGGCACTCCTAACGGACGTTTGCTTCTCGGGCTGAAAGGTTCGATCTCCGAGCTTGAGCTACATACGGTCCGCAGCCGGCTGACCGCCGGCCTGCTGGCTAAAGCCGAACGCGGCGAACTTGCGGTTATGCTGCCAATCGGACTGATGCGGGACCCGAGCGGCGTGGTCGTGGCGACGTTGATGGAGACGCACTACGTCGCGTTCTCGATGCTTTGGTACGCCGATGATCCCGGTTCCGACGGGCGCACG
>NZ_JBVVPQ010000184.1:0-2282 GCF_055811695.1 Bradyrhizobium sp. MI1.3
ACTGCCCCCTTTGCGTCATGAAGAACTGCCCCCCACCATCGGGATTATGATTTCGGTTGAAGGTTGTTTCCGCCGGTGACGGGCCGGAGGGAGGCGGAGCCGACCGGAGGGCCGTCACCGGCGGTCGGCGTCTTGATGAGGCCGCTCTTGCGCTTGGCTCGGAGCCGGTAGCTGTCGCCGCGGATCGTCAGCACGTGGCTGTGGTGCAAGAGCCGGTCGAGGATCGCGGTGGCGACCACGGGATCAGCGAACACGGTGCCCCATTCGGCAACGCTGCGGTTCGAGGTGATCAGCATGGCGCCAGTTTCGTAGCGCCGGCTGACCAGTTGGAAGAACAGATGTGCCGCGTCAGGTTCCAGCGGCAGGTAGCCGAGCTCGTCGACGATCAGCAGCTTTGGCTTCGATAGCGCGAGCAGTTTCTCGTCCAGACGCCGTTCGCCATGGGCCTTGGCAAGGCCTGCGACCAGCGTCGTCGCCGTGGTGAACTGCACCGTGTACCCGGCCAGGATCGCCTCTCGCCCCAGCGAGATCGACAAGTGCGTCTTGCCGACTCCGGGTGGCCCGAGCAACAGCACGTTCTCTCCGTTGGCGATCCAACGTGACGCGGCAAGGTCACGGATCTGTTTGGGATCGATCGACGGCTGCGCCTCGAAGTCGAAGCCCGCCAGTTCCTTGACGGCTGGGAAGTGTGCGAGCTTCAGCGCCATCTCGATGCGGCGATGATCCTTGCGTGCGATCTCGCGCTCGCACAGCAGGATCAGCGTCTCACGCGCCGACAGGTTCGCGCGCGCCGCCTCGTCGAGCAGGCTGTCGAGCTGATCGCGGATGCAGGAGAGCTGCAATCGCGCCAGCATGGCATCGAGCGGATCGATCGTTTCTTCCATTATCTTCTTTCCCCACGCCATCAGAAGCCTCCTCCGACCACAGCTTCGTATTCGGCAAGAGAGCGTAACAACGACGGCGGTGGAGACGGATCCAGCACTGCCGCGATCTCCTGGCGGACCGCGCCATTGCGCCCAGCGACACCATCGAGATGGGCGGCGTCGACGATCCGCAGCCGGCGTCCCTCGGACTGCTTGTGCACTGCTACCTGGTGCAATCCATGGCGGATCCGGACTTCGCCGGCCGCGATCGTTACCGCCACGCGCTCGCCAATAAGGCGCCAGGGCACCGAGTAGCTGTTCGTGTCGATTTCGACGGCGCAATCATTGCCGACGACGCGGGTCAGTTCACGCAACGATCCGAACGACGGCTGCCCCCCGAGCGGCTTCAACCGATGTATCTCCTCACGCGCGAAGCGGATGATCGGCGCCTCGCCGGTCGTGCCGTGGATACGAACGTTCGCAACCTCACGCTCCCATCTGTCGAGATGCGCCTCGAATGCTTCCCAACTTGAGAAGGAATGACCGGCGATCGCATTCTTCTTCACGTAGCCGACGCCGTTCTCCGTCTTGCCCTTCGTGCGCGCCCGATATGGCGCGCAGGCGCGAGGACGGAAGCCCCAATGCTTTGCGAAGGCTATAAGCTTGTCGTTGAACTGAACCGACCGGCTCACCGCGTCGTGGCGCACGACAAGCGCGCGTGGATTGTCCATCAGCACTTCCTCCGGCACACCGCTGAAGGTCGTGAATGTGCTCTCGAGCCCGGCGAACCAATGCTCCTGCCTCTCGGCCCGGAACGCACGCACATGGAGCCGTCGCGAGTGCCCGAGCGTCGCCACGAACACGAATGCCTTGACTTTCGCCCCTCCGATCTCGACCAGGCGCTCCCCGAAGTCGATCTGCAGCTGCCGACCCGGTGGCGTCTCAAACCGCGTCGTCGCCAGCGCCTCCGCCTTCAGCGCCTGGCGATAGGGCTGCACGGCGCGTTGCAGCGTCCGCCGGCTGACTGCCACGCCTTTCTCGGCCAACAGGTCTTGGCGCACCACATCGGCATTGCCGCGATGCCGAATGAGCCTCTCGCGCAGCCAGCCCTCAAGGCCGTCGAGCTGCTTCTTCCGCTCAGGCGACTTGAACGGCTTCACACCGCCCGCCGCAACGTAGTCTTTCACAGTGTGATGGCTGCAGCCCAGCTGCCGCGCAATCCGCTTCACACCCCATCCGCACGCCCTCAGGCGCATCATCTCCGCCACGTCATCCGGCGTCTTCATCACCTGCCCCCGTGGATCATTCCACGGCGAGCCTTCAGTGATTCGTTCCCGCTTCATTCACTCTCTCCTCAGCTATTCGAGGAGGGGCAATTCCTCGTGACGCAGAGGGGGCAGTTTTCCACGGCGCGCGACA
>NZ_JBVVPQ010000185.1:0-2250 GCF_055811695.1 Bradyrhizobium sp. MI1.3
GTCCGCCCCAGGCAACGCCTATCACCGCGCAACCACCAGAATGAGGTGCAGTATGAAGCAATCGCCTTGTCGCGCGGACGATACGGCCGCGCCGGGACGATGGCGGAGCGGTAATGGCGGGCGAGATCGGCATAGGTCCGGTTGACCATCGGCTCGTGAAAGCAGGCCCGGGTGATGCCGGCCTTGAGATTGTCGCTCACCGTCTGCCGGGCCGCGCCGCCGAAATAGGCAAATGCGCGAACGTGTGAGGCTATCCAGTGCGGCAGGCTTTGGCTGAGGCTGGCCTCGGCGTAGGTGTAGTTCGAGGCGCCGAGCACGGCGACGAAGATCTGTGCGCTGCGCACCTCACCGGTGAGCCCGTCAACCACCTCCATGGTGTGGCCGGAATAGTCGACGAACAGCTTCTCGCCGGCGACATGGATCTGGCGCAGGGTGGGCTTGAGGAGGCCGGCCCATTCCTTGTAGCGTTCGCAGAACCACGAATAGCTGAAGCAGTCGGAGTTTGCGTCGCAATACTCCTCCCACAGCAGCATCAGCGTGACGTTCGGGCGCCGCAGCTCGCGATGCACCAGCGCCCAATCCGGCTGTAGACGCTCGTCGCTGGGCCGATCGGATGGCGGCGGATATAGGCGGTTCTCAAGCCGGACGTCGTCATCCAGCTCCGGCGGCAACGGCCAGGTCAGGCCGGCCCGGCGGGTTCGGTTGAGGTACTTGCTGACCGTGCCCTGGGCCAAGCCCAGGCTGCGGGCAACGGCGCGTTGCGACATGCCGACGCTGTAGTGCAGGCGTAGAACTTCGCGAATGTGGCGCATGGACAGTCTCTCGGTCGGCATCTCGATCCTCTGCGGTTAGGCAAAAGACCAAGCTGCCCGGGTTGCAGACTGTCAGCGGCGCGCGCCTCCTGGTTACCCCGATCGCAATCGCTGGAAATAGCGATCACGATCCGCTGGAAACGGTGATCACGATGCTCTGGAATGGGTGATCACGATCGGCTGGAACACGCTCCATCAGGCAGCCTGCCTCCGGTTACGTCGTCGTTGGCCGCGGCACGAGCCGCCTGTGCCGTGATGGTGAAGAGAGGCAGCTGTCCGGGATCCAGTGTCTCGGAGCGGGGACCGAAGATCGTGCGCTTGAACTGGGACAGGATCATCAGGAGCTTGTCGTTCTCCTGAACCGCAGCGTCGCGTTGGGCGATCGCCGCATCACGCTCGGCCGAAAGCGTGCTGCATTCCACCGACAACGCCGCAAGCCTTGACGACAGCGCCATCACGGTTTGTCGGAGCAATGCTGGATCGGAAGGCAAATCACTCATGCGGAGTGATTTTACAACAACTCCGCATGAGTGACGAGCTACTCTTAATACGGATCAACCAGCTCGCGCTGGCTGATCCACAACCCGCATCGGCACACGCTTCCAGTCTGAGCCATCGAGCGAGGGGATTGAGGAATGTCCCCAATAGTGAGTCTGACGAATCATTTCCGGAGGTGGTCCAAGTTCGAGACCCCCACCATCCTTTGTACGGCCGCTCATATCGAGTGATCAGGAAGATCGGCCAGCGAGGCCGAAGCATTCCCGCTTCGTATGAAGTTGAGTTTCGCACGGGAAGCAGTCTCCTGATTCAGGCAACCGCAATCGAATATTATGGACAAGAAGCAAATCAGATTAAGCTGAGTATGGAGGCTCTACTCGAGCTTTTATCGACAGCGGATTGTCCCGACGCACATGAGCATGGATCCAGCCGATCTTTGGTCGACGCTGACGCCCGCGCTCCGACGCCAGATCGTCGAAGACGTCGCCGCGATTTTGGCGGAGATCCCTCATGAAGTCCGAGTTGGTCACACCAAGCCACTTGGCGCGCAAAGCCGTAGTCTACATCCGGCAGTCGACGCCCCACCAGGTCGTAAGCAATCAGGAGAGCCTGCGCCTTCAATACGCGCTTCGCAAGCGCGCCCGCGAACTCGGATGGCGTGACGCGGCCATCGACGTGATTGACACCAATCTCGGGTTGAGCGGCGCCTCTACAGCGCATCGTAATGGCTTCAAAGAACTCGTTGGCCGCGTTGGCCTGAGTGAAGTGGGGCTCATCCTGTCGATCGACGTGACTCGCTTGGCGCGTAATTGTACCGACTGGTATCCGCTCTTGGATATCTGTGGTCTGCGTGGCTGTCTGATGAGCTATCGCCGAAAGTTGGTGACGGCGGGAATCGGGAAGGCGGCATATCGTGGGGGTGCTTGACGCCTCCACTTCT
>NZ_JBVVPQ010000186.1:0-2238 GCF_055811695.1 Bradyrhizobium sp. MI1.3
GTGGGGGCTCTGGCGGGGGTGGCGGCGAGAACTCGGGTGGCGCAAAGGGGTCCAAGGTCGCGCATTCCGGAGAGGAAGGCTCCCGATCTGGAGGTGGCGGCGGTAACAAGGGCTCCTCGGGCTTTGGCGGCCAGGATGGAGATGACAAGAAGAAGAATGAGCGCGATTGAAAAGGACCAGCCAAGCGCCGCTTAGCTGCTGTCTGGTGGGGGGAACATGCGCCGTCTCAAGGTGACAATCCTGGTTTTGGCATATGCGGTGATATCGCCCGCGTCTGCGCAAACCTGTTGCCCCACCGGCTGCGCGCCAGACGCCAATCGATGCGTGAGCGGCGGTCCGCTGTGGACCAGATGCCTTCCTATCGCCTGCGCCGAAGATTCTCGAGGGCCGTCACGTGGGTCCGCCGTGAGCAAGCACAGAGCCGCCGTGCTCGCCCGCCGGCCAGCGCGTACCTACGTGGTCCCAGCTCAGATTCCCCCAGAGTGCCCATTGGTGAAACCGACCAAGGTGCAGGTCGTCGACGCGACCGCTCAATGCATGAACGTGTTGACTCGAAATGCGCAGTTGCGGGATTGCTTTTTTGAGGACGACGCCGGGAGGGTCGAAGACGAAAGAACCGGCCTGAACTGCCCCGATCGCCAAGCTGCGCTGGCGAGGCAGTGTCTAAAGCGCTGCGTCAACTATGCATCCGATACGACACATCTGGTTTGCGCCGGCAGCTATCCAAACACCATCTGGCGTGCGTCTTTTGGAGCTATCTCGGGCTACGCTGTCGGTTCCGAGCTTGTCGACCTTTGCGGCCCTCGGCTAAGAACGCTGCGGCAAGCTCCAACGCGCTGAGGTGCGCTGGACTGAGCCCTTGCCTGCCATCAGGGGGGAGACAAGGGTCCGCCAACTGGCCCTCAATCGAGATGAACAAGGGCTCTCTTTGGGCGTCCTGCCGTGAGCTAGATGGCGAGAGAGGCTATTCATCGTTCCGATGTTGCCGATCAGCAAAGGTCTGTTTCTGGCCCTCAAGCGGAAGAGCGCCTCAGCCGCATAAGTCCGCTGGTTCGAGGATATTGTTGCAAAAGTCGTCTTTCGCCGATGACCAAAATTCTGCGGGCCGTGGGCGCGACTTTCGCGTACAAGATGCGAGGGACCTCACGGCCTCACGCAAAATTCACAGGCGACTTCGGTAAGACGATTGAGGTCATACGAATCAGCGGTCGCTCGTGACCTGCCACCGAACTTTCATCCGGCCGCGGTTAGAGCCTCGGGGTTTTTACGCCAAGTGGCGCGGTTGGAGCAACGGACGATCGGCGGAGCTGGTCGGGGTTGCGTAGCCGATCGTCCGTTGCGGTGAGGTGGGCGGCATAAGCCGCGGGGGTCATGTATTTCAGCGACGAGTGAGGCCGCTGAAGATTGTAGTCGGCAACCCAATTGGCGATCTTGGCGCGGGCGTCGTCCAGATCGAAGAAGAGAGTCTCGTTGAGCAGCTCGTCACGCATCCGGCCGTTGAAACTCTCGACGAAGCCGTTCTGCATCGGCTTTCCCGGTGCAATGAAGTGCCAGTCGATGGCTGCGTCCCTGCACCAGGCGAGCATGGCATTGCAGGTGAACTCGGTGCCGTGGTCGGACACGATCATACCTGGCTTGCCGCGTCGTTCGACGACGGCCGTCAGTTCGCGAGCGACGCGTCGTCCTGAGATCGATTTATCCGGAATGGCGCCCAGACATTCTTTGGTGACGTCGTCGACGATGTTGAGGATGCGGAAGCGCCGACCGTTGGCGAACTGGTCGTGGACGAAATCCAGCGACCAGCGCGCGTTGGGCATCGCCTCGACTAGGATCGGGGCACGGGTCCCCACGGCCTTGCGGCGAGCCCGCCGCTGGCGGACGGTGAGCCCTTCTTCCCGATAAAGCCGGTAGATCCGGTTGATCCCCGATGGCTCACCCTCCCGCCGCAGCAGCACGAACACCGGCGGTAGCCGAAACGCCGCCGCTCGTTGGCAAGGTCACGCAGCCGGCCACGGAGAGTCGCGTCCGGAGGACGGCTGGAGCGATAGCGGATCATCTTCCGATCCGCTCCGACAATTGAACAGGCCCGCCGCTCCGACAGGCTCATGACGGCCTGCAGATGCGCGACCGCAGCGCGCTTGGCGGCGGGGCTTTTGAAAGTAGGAAGCAATGAGGACACGGAACAAGCCCAGGCCGGCAACGGTGTTTGGGATCGACATTGGCAAGAACCTTTTCCAC
>NZ_JBVVPQ010000187.1:0-2233 GCF_055811695.1 Bradyrhizobium sp. MI1.3
GTGAAAGAAGCGGCCGCGGGACGCCAAGTCATCATCTTCACGCATAATCTTCTGTTCTTCAATGAGGTGGTTGACGCGGCCGCGCAGGCCACTCCAGCGGTCCCTTTGGTCCGAAACTACATCAATAAATCGGAATCTGCTGGCTTTGGTTTGATCAGCGAAAGCGATGAACCATGGATTGCTCAGTCGGTGACGAAACGCATTGAGACGCTCAAGGTGCGGCTGAAGGGCTTTGATGGCGTTGCGGATTTCACGACAGACACATGGCGGCGGCTTGCAAAAGACTTCTACACCGATCTCAGGGAAACTTGGGAGCGATTCGTTGAGGAGGTCCTGTTAGGAAAGGTCGTTGAACGACTCAACAGCGAGGTCAAAACACAGAGCTTGCGCATGGTCGTTGTCGAAGATGACGATCATAAGCAAGTCTACTGGGCGATGAAGCGCGTCTCGGAACGCTCAGGACATGACATGGCGGCCGGCAAGGCGATCCTCGTTCCGACACCAGCCGAGATGAAAAGTGATCTCGATGCAATTGACCAATACCGTGTTGACGCCAACAAGCGGAAAAAGGATGCTGAAAAACGCCGTGCTGAGTTAGAGAAACCTCCCAAGGCGACTTTATTGTAGGTCGAATTGTCCTCTCGATGCGTTAACAGATGCCAATCGGAGATCGGAAGGATGCTTCCAGGTCCGACCTAACAACATCCAATCTATTCCCGCGGTGATGAAGCGAAGATTGACGCGGCAGAATCGACTTACCTTGAGACGTAGCCCGGCCCACGCTGCCGCAGACTCGCTTGCTCCCGCAGCTGGGACAGAGACTCGTCCCACTCGTGGCGCGCACGGTGATCACGGTCGTCGCGCCATCACAAAAGGCGCTTTCCACGTCAAATCCGCGAGGGACCACGGCCGACGGACGTAGGGCTCGCTGCATCATATTGATTCCTTTGTGAAACCAACGCGAGCCGACGCTTGAACTTCATCAAAAGTGATGGTGTGGGACGGCCCTTCGAACCGGCATCAAAAGTGCCTAACGTGGTCACATAGGAGAGGCGCCACAAAGGAAGGACCGTTCCATGAGAAAATTATCACAGTGGATTTGGATTTGGCCAAGTCGATCTTTCAAGTTCACGGCACCCCCGAAAACGGGAGAGTCGGTTCGTCGCACATTGCGGAGATCGCAGGTTCTACCCTTCTTTCGGAGCCTCCCAGATAGCTTGGTAGGTATGGAGGACTGTGCGAGTGGCCATCACTGGCGCGCGAGATAGCGGCGCTGGGCCACTCTGTCCGCATGATGCCGCCAGCTTACGTGAAGCCTTACGTCAAACGTAGCCTTCGCGACGGATAGCCTCCATCGCGTTCCGCCTGAATTCAGGGCCGCCGACATATTTGATCCTCTCATGTGCGTTAGGTCTGTCAGTCTTGTTTATGCAACGAAGGCGCACTCGTTTTGCCATGGTGATGCCTCTCGCCTCTGCAAAGCCATTGGACCAGCTTAGAGACTGGTCGACGACGTGGGGCCGACCGATTCTGGTAGTTGTCCTAGGCCGTTTCCTGATGGATGTATCCCAGCGTCAGCTTCTTCCGCCGCTGAGGCTGAGAGCGTCGAAGTTAGCGGCGCGTGGTAGGGACAGCGCTTCTCTCTGATTTTGGCGCCGGGTCACTGGCCGCTAACTTCAACCTTGGGCGATCCAATTGGGCGGTGCTCGCCAGAGGTTATGCCAATGACCGGTGTTCAATACTTCGTCACGCGCTACCAGGGCCAATGGGCGGTCTCGCTCAAGGACGTGTACTCCGCCCCATATGCCACTGAGCAAGAGGCCATCAGTGTCGCGGTAGAAATTGCCCACAAACATGGGCAGGCAGGAAACGACGCGCAGGTTCTAGTCCAAGGCTACGACAAAAGATTCAGAAGCGAGTGGGTATATGGGCGCGACCCGTACCCACCAGGTTAACCGCGCGGGCCAACGGATGCACACGTGTGAGCGGCACATTACCTCACTGCGGTCGCAGGCGCTTGCGGTGCTTGCAGCCAATCAGGCCCGGGCGGCCGATCAGTCTTTGAGCCTGGCAGATCGACAAGTCGCGACGTTTAATGCTGAGGAGGCCCAGGCGGTACTAGACATCCTCCATTGCGTGAAGCTCGACCCCGGGCCTGAGGAGGCACGGAAGATCGCAGCGCGCATACGCGCGCTTCTAGAGTACCCACGGAGGAGCCAACCGATTCGAGTGG
>NZ_JBVVPQ010000188.1:0-2232 GCF_055811695.1 Bradyrhizobium sp. MI1.3
GCCATCGGCTATATCAGCCCGGTCGAGATGGAGCTAAAATCGGCTTGATCCATGTCCACTTTTTTGGGGGAAGATCATTGCGAGCGAAGCGAAGCAATCCAGACTCTCACCGCGGAGACACTCTGGATTGCTTCGTCGCTTCGCTCCTCGCAATGACGGGAGGATAGAGTCTTAGCCGAACCGGTACTTGTACCGGTCCACCGTCAGCGCGCTCACGTCAATGTCCGGTTTCTTGCCCGACAGCATGTCGGCGAGCACGCGGCCGGAGCCGCAGGACATGGTCCAGCCGAGCGTGCCGTGGCCGGTGTTGAGGTGAAGGTTGGCGTATTGCGTCGGGCCGATCACGGGCGGGCCGTCCGGGGTCATCGGGCGCAGGCCGCTCCAGAACGTCGCCTTGGAGAGATCGCCGCCGCGCGGGAACAGATCGGTCAGCGAATGATCGAGCGTGGCGCGGCGCGCATCATAGAGCTGGCTCGAGAAGCCGGAGATTTCGGCGGTGCCGCCGACGCGGATGCGATTTCCCAAACGGGTGATGGCCACCTTGTAGCTCTCGTCCATCACAGTCGATTCCGGCGCGCCGGAAACGTCCTTGATCGGCACCGTGATCGAATAGCCCTTCACGGGATAGACCGGCAGCGAAATATCGAGCGGCGCGACCAGCCGCGACGACCAGCTTCCGAGAGCGAGCACGTAAGCGTCTGCCTGCAACATTCCGGCGCTGGTCACGACGCCGCTGACGCGCGCGCCGTCGGTGACGATGCGGTCGATGCCGGTGTTGAACATGAAGCGCACGCCGAGCGCCTCGGCATGCTTGGCCAGCGCCTGCGTGAACATGTGACAGTCGCCGGTCTCGTCCTGCGGCAGCCGAAGTCCGCCCGCGAACTTCTCCTTCACGCCCGCCAGCGCCGGCTCGGCCGCAATGCAGCCCTCACGGCTCAGCACCTCGAAGGGCACGCCGTACTGCTTGAGCACGGCGATGTCCTCACCGGTGCCGTCGAGCTGGGCCTGGTAGCGGAACAGCTGCAGCGTGCCCTGGGAGCGCTCGTCATACTGGATGCCGATGTCGCGGCGCAGATCGCGCAGGCAATCGCGGCTATATTCCGCGATCGGAATCATCCGGCTCTTGTTGATCGCGTAGCGTTCGCTGGTGCAATTGCGCAGCATCTTCAGCAGCCAGACCCACATCACGGGATCGAGCTTCGGCCGGATCACAAGGGGGCCGTGCTTCATCAGCAGCCATTTGACCGCCTTCACCGGTACGCCGGGGCCGGCCCAGGGCGAAGAATAGCCGGGCGACACTTCGCCGGCGTTGGCAAAGGAGGTCTCGAGCGCCGGTTCGGGCTGACGGTCGACAACCGTCACCTCATGGCCGGCACGCGCGAGGTAGTAGGCAGAGGTGACACCGATGACACCGCTGCCGAGGATCAGAACTTTCACGCTTGGTCAAACTCCCGCGGCATCACGCTCGCCGCTGCAAGAGGAACTCCGCAACGGCGAGAGCAATTATCAGGCCACCCGCTTGATGGCATCGCCGAGGATCGACACGATATCGTCGATGTGGCTCTTCTCGACGATGAGCGGAGGCGACAGCGCAAAGCTATCGCCGCTCATGCGGAAGTACAGCCCGCGATTGAAGCAATCGACCATGACGTCGTAGCCACGCACGCCGACGGTACCGTCACGGGGTGACAGCTCGACCGCGCCCATCAGGCCGCAATTGCGGATGTCGACGACGTTGGGCAGGCCCTTCAGCGAATGCAGCGCATCGCGCCAGTATTCGGAGATCGACGCACCGCGCGTCAGCAGGCCCTCGTCCTTGTAGATGTCGAGCGTCGCGATGCCCGCGGCGCAGGCGACCGGATGCGCCGAATAGGTATAGCCGTGGAACAGCTCCATCGCGTTCTCCGGGCCGACCATCAGGCCGTCATGCACCTTGCGGCTCGCGAACACGGCGCCGCAGGGAATGGTGCCGTTGGTGATGCCCTTGGCCGTCGTCATCATATCGGGCGTGACGCCGAAGAAGTTGGCGGCGAACGGCGTGCCGAGGCGGCCGAAGCCGGTGATGACCTCGTCGAAGATCAGGAGGATGCCGTGCTTGTCGCAGATCTCGCGCAGGCGCTGGAGATAGCCCTTCGGCGGCGGCAACACCGCGGTGGGGGGGGGGGGGGGGGGGGGGGGCGGGGGGGGGGGGTTTAAGAGAAGGGCCCCCCCGCGCCCCCGGGGGGGGGGGGT
>NZ_JBVVPQ010000189.1:0-2157 GCF_055811695.1 Bradyrhizobium sp. MI1.3
GAAACCGTCGGTACCGGACCATCGTGTGCGATTTGGAGCGTCGGCGGATCGTTGCCTTGCTGCCCGACCGGGGAAACGGCGACCGTTCCCGGCGTGGCTATCGAAGCACCCGGGCAACATTGTGTCGCGAGATCGCGGTGGTGGATATGGCGACAGTGGTCAGGCGGCTATTGCAACAGTGCTGAACTCTGGCGCCGTTTGAGAGGGCAAGGCTTTAAGGGAGCGCTGCGCGTGGTGGCGGAATGGCCACGCGACGGCGACGCGCCGAGAGTATCAGCCGTCAACAATTGCAGAAGGTCCCCGCCGCCAGGACGATAGCGCAGTTGATGACGACGAAGCGCGACCACCTAACCAAGGCCGAGACCATCACGGTTGCCGTCATCGAACAAAACGTTCCTATGCTGGCCGATGCCCACGCTGTCGTTGACCGCTTCCACGCGATGATCCGAAGAGGGCCGAGATCGAGCTCGAACCTTTGATAGATGAATCCAAGCGGAGCCTCATTGGCTCGTTCGCGAATGGCATCCCCAACGATAACGCTTCGTATCTGGATCGCGCCGGAGATAGTGCCGCTCCGCTAGCTAGGACCTGCAGCGTTCGCGTCCGTCAAACAAGGCGGCCCTCAACGGCTTTCAATTACCCACATCGGTAATTGAAAGCCTCAACGGAGGAATACGGAGCGGCCGATCCCCGCCCGAAAACATCTGCAAACCTGGTGGAGATCGCGTCTCCGGAGTGGCGGACATGAGCCGAGACGCAACTACGTTCTCGCTTCCGATGCAGTTGAGAAGCGCCGATGTTGCCGCAGCAGCTGAAGAAGGCCGGGACCGCTAATCCGCGATCGCGGCAATCGAATCGGCGATCGCGATGGTACGTTTGGCCATTTCTGCATGCAGCCGCTCTACCATTTGTCCATCGACCTGAATTGCGCCACGCGAGGCGTTCTCCGGCAATTCGAACGCCTGGATGATCCGCCTTGCTTGCGCGAGCTCCTGGACTGCCGGCGTGAAGATGGCATTGCAGGGATCAATCTGGCACGGGTGAATCAGCGCTTTCCCGTCGAACCCAAAATCACGTGCCTGGCGGCATTCCGCGGCAAACCCTTCGACATTGCAGAGATCGCTGTAGGGACCATCAAGCATCTCGACGCCGTGCGCACGTCCGGCTAGGATACAATGAGCTAGCAGCGGGATCATGGTCTCACGCCCCGGCAGCATCCTAATTCGCGTCTCCCGCGAAATATCGTTCGGCCCAAACACAAAGCCCGCGAGTCTTATCTTCGGATCGCGCGCGGTGGCGGCAAGCTGCTCGGCATGCAACACCGCCCACGCTGTCTCGATGACCGCCCAAACCGAGAGTGAGCCTTCCCGACCGCTCGCGGCAAGGCGCTCCGCAACGCTGTTGAGCTCAGCCATACTAGAGATTTTGGGCACCAAAATGCCGTCGGACCCCGCGTGCGCGGCCATAGCCACATCTTCGCACCACCAGGCCGTATCCAGCGCGTTGATGCGAATCAGCACCTCGCGCCTGCCGAAGCCGCGGGCCTTGACCGCTTTGCCTACCTGTTCGCGCGCTTTCGCCTTGACGTCCGGCGCAACGGAGTCTTCAAGATCTAGCACTAGGGCGTCGGCCGCCACCTTGCGTCCCTTTTCGAGGGCTTGCGCATTGGATCCAGGCATGAACAAGACGCTTCGGCGCGGACGCGGCGTCTTTGATTGTGAAGGCGGATGTATCATGAGCGAGCCGCTAATGGCCGTTCTCCTAGACCAATGCCATTTCGTGAGGCGTGGATCCGCTTAACGCGCGTCTTTCGACCGCCAATTTACGAGCCCCATATTAAACGAGGCGCGGATGCACGCACCTACCAGGACTAAGAGGTACTCACCACCGTGCAACTCTTGCGTGGCCGTCAGCCGGCGCCCGCCGTCGTTGCCGCGGTCTGCGCCTTGGCGGTCTCGCTTCAGGGCCAAGTTGCAAGCGACGGAGGCCGAAGTAGGAAAACCTCTATTGTAAACGTCTTAGCTATCCCAGGCAGAGGTGAACATACGCTTTGACTATTGCTCGGCTTGAGAGCCTTTGCGCGGAAGCTGTTCGCGTCACTGACTTCTCATTTCGGTCGCCTCAGGCTATTTAGGCCTTGCAGGCTGGACCGGCACG
>NZ_JBVVPQ010000190.1:0-1990 GCF_055811695.1 Bradyrhizobium sp. MI1.3
ACCGCTTCAGACCATCGGCGAGGAACGGTTGTCCGTTTCTTTGCTTGAGCGCCTGCATCCAGGATAGGGTGATCAAAGAGCTATGCGGGAAGCTGGGTGATGACGGCCTGAGATAGGCGGCGTATCGAGGCGGGTGTCGAGCCTGCCAGAACCTCTCAAGGAGAGCGATACGCCATGAACGAGACTAGCAATATTGTTGCCCTTCGTCAGCCCGACGAGATCGACGATCCACTGACCAATATCCTGCGAGCCGGAGCGCGGCAGCTTCTGGCGCAGGCCGTGGAGATCGAAGTCGAGACGTTTCTTGCCACAGTGAAGGATTTGAAGCTTCCCGACGGGCGCGCCCGCGTCGTGCGGCATGGTTACGGCCCGGCCCGAACGATTGCGACCGGCATCGGGCCGGTCGAGGTCGCGCGGGCGAATATTCGGGACCGCGGAGCGGCCGGTGGCGGCGAGCGGATCCGCTTCAGCTCGGCGATTCTGCCGCTGTGGGCGCGGCGGACCAGGAGTCTGGATGCGCTCTTGCCGGTGCTGTACCTGCGCGGCATCTCGACGGGCGATTTCCAGGAGGCGCTGACGGCCCTACTGGGCAGGGACGCGCCGAACCTGTCGCCGGCGGTCATCTCCCGGCTGACGGCCGAGTGGCAGGGCGAGTATGAGCGCTGGCAAAAGCGCGATCTGTTGGCGCGACGCTACGTGTATGTGTGGGCCGATGGCGTCTTCCTGCAGGCACGCATGGAAGACCACGGCGAGTGCATGCTGGTGCTGATCGGCGCGACGCCGGAAGGCAAGAAGGAGCTGATTGGCTTTCAGGTCGGCGTCCGGGAGAGCACGCAGAGCTGGCGTGAGCTCCTGATCGACGTGAAGCAACGCGGGTTGCAAATCGCCCCGGAAATTGCCGTTGGTGACGGCGCGCTCGGCTTCTGGAAGGCGCTTGACGAAGTCTTTCCCGGCACGCGGCACCAGCGCTGCTGGGTGCACAAGACCGTGAACGTCCTGGACAAGGTCCCGCTCTCGGTGCAGGCCAACATGAAGAAGGATTTGCGCGAGGTCTATTGGGCGCCGAACTGGCGGCCGCCGACGCGGCGATCGATGTCTTCGCCGAGAAATACCGCGCCAAGTACGGCCGGGCGGTCGAATGCCTCGCCAAGGACCGCGACGCGCTGCTGGCCTTCTACGACTTCCCGGCCGAGCATTGGGATCATCTGCGCACGACCAACCCCATCGAAAGCGTGTTCGCGACCGTGCGGCACAGAACCGTGCGGACGAAAGGATCGCTGTCGTCAACGACGGCCAGGCTGATGGTGTTCAAGCTGATTATCGCCGCATCAAAGACCTGGCGGCGGATCAAAGGCACAAATCAGTTGCCGAAGGTGATTGCAGGTGTCAGATTCAACGACGGCATCGAGGTCATCCACATGCCGGCAAACCACGCCGCCTGATCGCCTCGTCACCCAAAATTCCGCATAGCTCGTGATCAAACGCGAGCCCTGATCGCGCACATAGAAGTCCGCTCTCGCCGCCGCGGTCCAATCTACCCTTGGTCAACATAGATGGGATTGGCGTCAGCGCCCTGGGCGCTCGACCGTGTCGTGACAGCAACGGTTACTATCAGAAAGAGAACACGCAGCATCTTACGGCCCACCGTCTTTTAGACTCGTCCGAAGAGTTGTTCGCGGTACTAACTCCTCTCGCCGTCGCTGCAAGATGATCTCAGTCCTCGAACCTGCCTCCGACTGCAAGTCGCCGCGTTATTAAAGATCTCAGGCCCAATAAATTCAACCTACCAAGCTTGGGAGTGATGCCAGTTGCCGGAGCCGAGCTCAAGAATCTGAACAAGGCGATAAGTGGAGTTTCTGCCTGACGGGGGGCAAGATTGTCCCGCGAATCAGGCGAGACGATGAGCAAACGAGCCCGCCGGCACCGCGCACCGGCATTCAAGCCCAACGTGGCGTTAGCCGCGATCAAGGGCGAGATGACGCTGGCCCAG
>NZ_JBVVPQ010000191.1:0-1936 GCF_055811695.1 Bradyrhizobium sp. MI1.3
AGCCCCGGCCGCCGTCAAATTGCTGCGTATGCAATTACTTCAGTCACGATGTGTTTCGGATGTTGTTGATTGGGGGCGGAATCGAGCGGGAAGCGGCAACCGCCGTCTTCACGGATTCGCCCCGTGTGGTTGCTCTTGCACGGCAGCGCCGACACGTCACCGTGGGCGGCGATGCATCTGGCCCGTAGGCGATGTAGCTACGTCTTTCGCTGACTGCTTGTTCAGTAAGAATAGCCGACTAGACCTGCTCGGGCTCTGCGCTTCGCGTTTTGACCCTGGCTGCGTGAAAACGTGAAATCTCGCGTAGCGCGGAGAATCTGCTTCTCAGATGGAGCGGCGTCGCAGTTCAGTATGCTCCTCACGCTCCCGGAACAGGCTTCTGAAGGAATGCTTTTCTCTGTAATTTGTGCGGCGCTGCATTTTTTACACAGCCAAGACCCATTGCGGACCTGACTGTCAAACGCGACGCTAAATTCAAACTTCAAGTAAGTCTCGGCCCGTAGTCTAGATTGTGGTCCGAATGCTGATGCGTAATGAAAATGCTTTTTAACGCGTTTAGCCCAAGACCAGCTTGCACGATCTGTCGGGCAACGCCGTTGCCACAACAATAACGTAAAGGGAGCCCCCGGCTACAATGGCATTTGAAGGTGCAGCTCGCCCAACCTGCAAGGGCGGACCGCCGGTGGTGCCCAACAACACAATCGTGCGGGCAGATTGTCCCGCCGCGAGTCTCGGTGCCAGCGCCGGTGCGAGAAGTGCTCCTGCGGAAATCTTTAGCGTCTCTCGTCTGTTCAACGTCACGGATCGCCCTCCACCTAAGCGACAGAATGCTACTGCTGAATGGCAGGACCGTCTACTTCGCTGTTCCGGTTTGAGCTTGCTTGGGAATGCCGCTTGTGGGCCTCAGCGAAGAGGCAGCATCGCTCTAGAGGTCCGCTTATTGAGGCATGGAAGACAAGATTTGCTCAGGCTGAGTTCTTCGCATTTTGACCCGCAGGAGACATGCGTTGAGGCCACTCCGTTAGTGGTGGCAACCTCCTCGGAGCTTGGGGTTGCTTCTTCGGTCTGGCCCGATTATCGTTTCTGTTGCAATCGCAAGGCAGTGGAACGGTGGAGGCCTGCGGTGCCCCGCGCTAGAGCGACCCCGGAGCGACTGAGCGCGTTTTCCGACGGCGTGTTCGCTGTCCTTATCACAGTATTGGTCTTAGAACTCCGCCGCCGGAGCAGCCGACCTTCCAAGCGTTGCTTGCGCTCTGGCCTACATGGCTAAGCTATGCTGTGAGCTACCTGTTCATCGCCGTTGTTTGGGCTAATCACCATCATCTCATGCGCTATGCGACAGATGCCACGCCCCGCCTGATGTGGTTTAATTTCGCGCATTTGTTTTCTGTATCGTTGCTTCCGCTCTCAACCGCTTGGATGGCCGTGAGCGAATTAGCCCCGCAGCCGGTTGCCTTCTACGCGGCAGTATTCTTCCTGGTGAACGCGACCTATATATTTTTGATCTTGGAGCTCATCGACCGCGCCCCGGTCGATGATACGCCGCCGAAGGTGCGCAGGGTCTCATGCGTGTCCGACCGATCGTAACTCTATGCCTTTTTGGGCTGGCCGCGGGTGTTGCGCTTAAATATCCTCTGGTTGGACTTGCCATTTGTTGTTGTTGTCTGACCGTCTATCTGAAACCCGAAGCGCCGGGAGCGTGAGCGAACGTGGGTTGCTAAGCCGCCTTTTGGCCATTGCCGACCTGCCACAAGCAACCGGTCCAGGACCGCTTATGACCCGGAACGGAAGGTCGCAGACCAAGACCGTCCGAACCTCTGGCACGGACACCACCCGACGAATCCGGCGGTGGCGCAAATGCGAAGTGCGGCGGCGTCTCCTAGGGCGACCTTCGCATAGACCAGAGGATAGCGTTCGTGAGGATTCGCTGGTAGCG
>NZ_JBVVPQ010000192.1:0-1874 GCF_055811695.1 Bradyrhizobium sp. MI1.3
GCTGATCGAGGTCCAGACGGGAAGCTATCTCGGGGAAGACGACATCATCCGGATTGAAGACGACTATCAAAGGTCGTGAGGCGCTCAACGAAGGATTACCGCCGTTGAGTGGCCAAGGCTGCCCTCAAGTGACGGTCTTGGTTGTGGCGGTTATCGTGCAGGAGGCACACTCAATTCTCCGGACTGCCGTAAAGGCGGCGACTTCTCGCGTCCATGGTTGTGGTTCCATTTAGACTCCGCCTGACGAGAATGTACCTGCATGACTGAAGGCGACCTACCGACATCCATTTGTGAATGGGGTGGCAGACGCATTCCGGACTCTTTGACGGCATGTCCAGAGAACTTCTGATATTAGGCGCGGTTCAGGACCTCGGTCGCGGTGCCGAGCCGAACAAGAGATTGTCGCAGAGATTCTCTAGCTCAATCTCGCCGCGCTTCTCCCGCCAGAACCGAACGCGGGATTCCCGATCGTCCCCATGATGGTCCGAGCGTCCTGGTATCTACTCTTGCCGCATTGCGAATGCAGCTCTTGGCTGCACTGCCGCGAGCACCGCAGCGGCGAGGCGAGACACTGGCGCCACCTATGCGCCTGGTCAATCGGTAACGCTCCAATCGCAAAGTATGCCAGCCGCGTCTGCAATGATCTTTAATAGTCTCACCCCAATTTTGCGATTGCGATTGGTGAGAGAAAACTTCGAACGAGTGAGCGGCGGCGCGGAACCTACTCAACTGAAAGTCACAATTCGAAACCAAAGGAATGGGGACTAATCGTAAGCGCTGTTTCGGTCCCACCTTCCATTGAAGGCGCCGAGCGAGGAATGATCGATCTCTGATTGGAGATCGGCTTGTGTCTAAGTTTGACCATATGCTTGAGCCCAGGACCTCGGTTCGTCGGGTCGAGGTCATCACCGAGAGCGGCCGACGCCGGCAGTTCTCGGCCGACGACAAGGCGCGGTTTGTCGAGGAGACGCTGGCCCCGGGAGCCGTGGTATCGGAGATCGCGCGGCGGCACGGATTGTCGCCGCAACAGCTGTTTACGTGGCGCCGGCAAATGCGACAGCCATTTGCGATCCCTGTGGCTCCCGAGCCGCAGACGTTCGTGCCCGCTGTCGTTAGCCCATCGTCCACGCCGCCGGAGCGCTCACCGCGGCAGCGCCGACGCCTCCGGAAGGCGCCCGAGGGGGCGGAGAACAGTGGCATCATCGAGCTCGAGATCAACGGCGTCGCGGTCCGGGTCGGCCGCGGCGCGGATGCCGCGACGGTTGCGGCGGTGATCCATGCGCTGAAGACTTGCACGTGATCGGTCCGACGGGCGCGGTGCGGGTGATGGTGGCGACCAGGCCGGTCGACTTCCGCAAGGGTGCCGAAGGGCTCGCGGCCCTGGTGCGTGAGAGCATCCAGGCCGATCCGTTCTCCGGCGCCGTGTATGTGTTCCGCGCCAAGCGCGCCGACCGGGTGAAGCTGATCTATTGGGACGGCACGGGTGTGTGCCTGTTCGCCAAGCGGCTTGAGACCGGTTCGTTCTGCTGGCCCAACGTGCAGGACGGCGTCATTCGCCTGACCGCGGCGCAGCTGTCAGCCTTGCTCGAAGGATTGGACTGGAAGCGCGTCCACGCCGCGCGCGAGACACCGTCGCCGATCCAGGCGAGTTGAACTGCGGCACAGTGAATCAGTATGCATGTCTAGCTCGCGGGATGCCGCGACGCATGGTGTAATCGCATCATGGCGACGACGGCCGACACGCTTCCGGACGATCCCGGCACGCTCAAGGCGATGCTGCTGGCCGATCGGGCGCGCGCCGCGCGGCTCGAGCAGATCATCAAGGAGTTGCAGCGTCATCGCTTCGGCCGCCGGGCCGAGACGCTGCCGGAGGA
>NZ_JBVVPQ010000193.1:0-1791 GCF_055811695.1 Bradyrhizobium sp. MI1.3
TGCGGATTCCGACGAAGTCGCCCAGGCGTACCGATATGAAGTCGCCCGTGGATTCCGAGACGATGTCGCCCACCTTTCCGATTTGATCTCGCCCAGCGGCGAGGCGTTCTGGCCGGCTGGTTCTCTGGCATCGGTCAAGCCGCGTGGTCAATCTGGAATCGCGACTTCAACCTGTTTTTCTTCTTCTGCGGTTGCTGTGGGCATGTGGGCGACGCGATTGCGTTGTCCAAGCGCAGCGGCATGTCCACAGCGCCACGGGCTCAAGTCCTTCGGGCGGATTGCCGGGTTCGGCGCAGGCTCTCACCGGTGAGGTCGAGCCGATGGGCATTGTGGACGAGGCGATCGAGCACGGCGTCGGCATAGGTGGGATCTCCAATGAGCAGATGCCACTGGTCCAAGGGGAGCTGGCTGGTGACGATGGTGGAGCGATGACCGTAGCGATCTTCGAGGATTTCCAGGAGGTCGTGACGGGCACCGGCGTCGAGCGGCTCGAGTCCCCAATCATCGAGGATTAGCAGATCGACACGGCCAAGGCCGCGCAACAGGCGTGGATGGCGGCCGTCGCCGCGGGCGAGCGCCAGATCGTCGAACAGTCGCGGGACGCGCTGATAGAGCACGGAGCGATTGTCGCGACAGGCCTTGTGGCCGAGCGCCGAGGCGAGCCAACTCTTG
This sequence comes from Bradyrhizobium sp. MI1.3, assembly GCF_055811695.1. Classification (NCBI taxonomy): domain Bacteria; kingdom Pseudomonadati; phylum Pseudomonadota; class Alphaproteobacteria; order Hyphomicrobiales; family Nitrobacteraceae; genus Bradyrhizobium; species Bradyrhizobium sp. MI1.3. Next base: position 673 of record NZ_JBVVPQ010000193.1, read on the forward strand.
CCAACGCCGGCCGGGCCGCAGATCAGGAGATTGACGTGGTCGTCGATCCAGCGGCCCTCGACAAGCTTAGCGAACAGCGAGCGGTCGAGACCGCGCGGGGTGCGGTAGTCGATGTCCTCGACGCACGCCTGCTGGCGCAGCTTGGCGTAACGCAGGCGAGTGGCGAGCCGTTTGTCATGCCGCAGCGAGGCTTCACGTTCGAGCAGCAGCGCAAGCCATTCGGTGTGACCGAGGCTTGCGGCCTCACCGGTGGCTTCGGGCCTTGGCCATGCCGTGGAGGCCGAGGGCGTTGAGGCGGTCGAGGGTCGGATGGGTGAGCAAGGGATGATCTCCTAATTGTAGTAGCGCGGTCCGCGGATGTTGGCATGCAGGATCGGCGCATCGTCCGCGGAACGCTGGTGAGCAGAACGCCGATCGAGATTGTTGGCGAGGATCGACTTGACCGAGCCATAGGTGCGCGCGCCGATGTCGATTGCCCGCGCAGCCGCGGCGTCCAGCCGTTCGCGCCCATAGGAGGCGGCGAGCCTGAGGATGCCGAGGCAGGCGCGGAAGCCTTGCTCGGGGTGCGAGCGCTCGTCGAGAATGAGGTCGCACAACGCGCTGGTCGCCGGCCCGATCGCGGCGGCGTCCTGGCGGATACGCGCGATGGTCCAGCCGGCGTAGCGCCGATGGCTGGAGGCCATGTGCTCCGGCACGGTGGTGTGTTTGTGATTGCCGCTCATGCGCTGATGCGCGGCGATCCGCTCGCCCTTGTGGAAGATCTCGACGGTACGGGCCGTGAACCGCACCTCGACCTCGGCGCGGGCGAAGCGATGCGGAACGCTGTAGTAATGCTTCTCCACCTCGACGTGGCAATCGAGACTGACGCGGCGGATCCGCCACTCGGCGAGGACATAGGGGGACGCCGGCAATGGCTTGAGCGCCGGCCGGTCGACCTCCTCGAGCAACCGGCGGCGTGTCACGCCGAGCCGCCGGATCGGCCGTTCCTCATTCAGCCTCGTGAGCAGTTCGCCGATCGCCGCATTGACCTCGGCCAGGCTGTAGAAGGTGCGATGGCGCAGGCGGCCGAGCAGCCAGCGCTCGACGATGAGGACGGCCTGCTCGACCTTGGCCTTGTCG
>NZ_JBVVPQ010000194.1:0-1777 GCF_055811695.1 Bradyrhizobium sp. MI1.3
GAACCAGCTCGTGCTTCATGTTGATGATCTGGTCCAGCCGCGCCCGGAACAGATCGTTCGATCCCGTCGTCCTGTGCCTCTTCGGTCGCATCGGCCCCTCCGATGCACCACAGAATCATGGTCCGCAGCGAAAGGGAATCTGGAGGGTTCTGTGAGGTCGCGCTCACGTGCTGGCGCGGCATGCGCAGTTACGCGACCTCATTGAAGCCGGATTGAACGAAGGCGCGGGCGGGTATGCGCGGGTTTGCAGCTATGGGGATTGTTGGAGATCGCAACGCCCGGCCTGCCGGCTCGGCACGTGAGGCAGAGCTGCGAGATGTGTGCATCGGGGAAGAGTTGAGATCAGGCGCGCTTTGCCGGAGATCGCGATAGGCGTTTTGCTACATCGGACGGTTGTTGTCGCGCCGTGTGGCAGCACGGATTCGACAGCGTCCACGATGATCGAGGCGCTGGGAGCGGAATGACGAATAGCGATCGTTGTGCACGGCATGACTTGGCTCACGATGTATCGCACCGGAACGGGGATGTTTGAGGACTGGAGCGGTTGAAGCTGTGTCGAAAGCGCTCGACGATGCGCATGACGCCACCACAGTCAGGACAGGCGGGAGCCTTGGGCCACGTCAGAGCGTCCGACTCCACAGGCGACGGCTCGCCATCGTTTGGCGCTGTCCGCTCACGATCGAGAAGTTTGCGGCAAAGGGCGAGCTTGGCAGCGCGATGGCCGTTGGCCATGAAGCCGAAGTGGCGGATGCGATGGAAGCCATCGGGCAGCGTGTGAAGAAGGAAGCGGCGGATGAACTCGTCGGGCTTGAGCTTGATGATCTTTGTCGCGCCGTTCTGGCGGTAGTCCTTCCAGGTAAAGGCGACGTGATCGTCGTCGAGGGCGACGAGCCGGCTGTTGGCGATCGCAACGCGATGGGTATAGCGGCCGAGATTGGCCAGCACGTGCGCGGGGCCGCCGAACGGCCGTTTGGCGTAGACCACCCAGCTGATGCGCCGCATGGCGACGAGGTGAGCTGTGAAGGCAGCAGGCTCGGCCAGGGATGCGAGATCGCCGAAGAAGTTCAGGGTGCCGGCGTCGAAGGCAGCGGTCAGACGTTCGAGGAACAGGCGTCTGAACAGCCGGGCGAGCGGTTTGACGGCCAGGAAGAACTTTGGTCGGCTGGCAATCCAGCGCGCGCTATCGGGCGAGAGGCCGCCGCCCGGGACGACGCAGTGGACGTGGGGATGGTGCGTCAGCGCCTGCCCCCAGGTGTGAAGGACGGCGAGGACACCGATCCGGGCGCCGAGCCGGCGTGGATTGGCGGCGAGCGTCGACATTGCCTCGGCGGCGGCTTTGAACAGGATCGCATAAACGATGGCCTTGTTCTGAAAGGCGATCGCTGCGATCGGAGCCGGCAGTGTGAAGACGACGTGGAAATAGGGAACCGGCAGCAGGTCGGCTTCTCGCGCGGCGAGCCACGCGGCTCGGGCTGGCCCCTGACACTTCGGACAGTGCCGGTTGCGACAGGAATTATAGGTGAGGCGTGTCGTGCCGCAGTCGTCGCAAGCCTCCATGTGGCCGCCGAGCGCCTCGGTCCGGCACGCCACGATTGCGCTCATCACGCGCCGCTCGACCCGACCGAGATGACCGGCATGTACACGGCGATAGGTGTCGCCATGCCGGCGCAGAATATCGGCAATCTCGATGGCGGGCCTGTTGGAGCGGCTGTCGGGGCGGATCATCACCCGGATCCCGCCGCGGATCATCCAGGTGGCGTCACCTCCAGCGACAGGC
>NZ_JBVVPQ010000195.1:0-1454 GCF_055811695.1 Bradyrhizobium sp. MI1.3
TTCAAACGGTCGTCGCAACACCAGTTACTTTCACTCATAACAGAAGATCGTCAAGCGCCTCCGCCGGCGTTTTCCAGCCTAGTGTCTTCCGCGGTCGGGCATTGAGGGCCGCTGCCACAGCGGATATCTCTTCGGCGCTGTGGATGCTCAGGTCCGTGCCTTTCGGGAAGTACTGCCGCAGCAGCCCGTTGGTGTTCTCGTTAGTGCCGCGCTGCCATGGGCTTTGCGGGTCGCAGAAGTAGACCTGGATACCCGCATCGATCTTGAGACGATCGTGCTGAGCCATTTCGGCTCCCTGATCCCAGGTTAGCGAACGGCGCAGCTCTTCGGGCAAAGTGATGATGGTGCGCGTGATCGCGTCGCGCACGGCTTCGGCCCCATGTCCCGCAAGGGCTGGCCCGTTCTTCGCGCGCGGAGCTTCGCCATGCCCCGCCAACCGTGGAAGGTGCAAGAGCATCGTAAAGCGCGTCGTGCGCTCGACCAGCGTGCCGATTGCCGAGCTGCCAAGACCGAGGATAAGGTCCCCCTCCCAATGTCCCGGCACTGCTCGATCGGCAGCTTCAGCAGGGCGCTCACTGATCATGATCTCCGGCGAGACAAAGCCCTTGCCTCGCCTGCGTACGCGCGCTCTGGGCATCCGTAACACACGCCCTGTTCGCAAGCAGGCCGTCAGCTCGCGGCGTAGCGCGCCACGGCCCTGAACGAAGAGGGCTTGATAGATAGCTTCGTGGCTGATGCGCATCGTCTTGTCGTCCGGGAAGTCGATCGGCAAGCGTCGAGCAATCTGCTCAGGGCTCCAGGCTTTGGCCCATCGCCGATCCTTGCGCTGGCCATGCCGCCGCCCCTTCCACGGAACGGCGGGACCAGGAACGGGAGCGCCGGTCGGGGCTACGACGCCGCCAGCAAGTCTTTCCTCCACATAAGTGCGCAAGGTTGCATTGAGCGCAAGCTTGGTCGGCTTAGGCCGGCGGGCGGATCGATCCGCATGCCATTGGGCAGTTATTGCCCGATACTCCAACCCGCCGCCGCGAGTGGCCGCGTTGCGCCGCAGTTCACGGGAGACTGTGGAAGCAGCCCGCCCCAGGCGACGTCCAATCTCCTGTATGGAATGGCCCTGCACCTTGAGAAGTGCGATCTCCTCGCGCTCATTCAACGAGAGATACCGCCCGGACAGTGCCTTTGCCGAAGATCTGAACATCGCTGGTGGCATGCCGCCCGCCTTTCGGAATAATCTGCTTCCGACAGGTTGTGACAATCCGGCTTCGAGTGCAGCATCTTCGCTGCTTAACCCAGCGGCAATCGCCCGCCAAAATTTATTCTGTTCATCGCGCCCGGCAACAGAGGGCCGTCCTGGCGACGGCAATGGGGCTCGTCCTGACCGCGCCGATCTGCGCCTTACAACGTTCATCGCAACCTCCAAACTCCTGGTGTTGCGACGACCGTTTGAATCCGCC
>NZ_JBVVPQ010000196.1:0-1435 GCF_055811695.1 Bradyrhizobium sp. MI1.3
TCGTACCGGACACATGGGTTACACTTTCCGCTTTTGTTCTGCGGGAGGTGTAGATGCCGTGGAAAGCGAGTTCGGTAATGGAAGAGCGCCTTCGCTTTGTCGCCCGGCTGTTGGACGGGGAAGCCATGACGGATGTGTGCCGGGAGTTCGGCATCTCCCGCAAGACCGGCTACAAGATTTTCGATCGTTACAAGGAACACGGGCTCGAGGCGCTGAACGACCGCTCCCGACGGCCGGTTCGCTACGCCAACCAATTGCCGGCCCAGATCGAGACCCTGATTGTCCAGTTCAAGGCCGAGAAGCCGCATTGGGGTGCGCGCAAGATCCGCGAGTTGCTGGTGCGCCGGCTCGATGGCGATGTTCGCGTGCCGGCCAAAAGCACCATTCATGCGGTGCTCGATCGCCACGGCCTGGTCAAACGCGGCGGCGGACCGCGCCACCGTGCGCGCGGCACGCCGCTGTCGCAAGGGACGGCCCCCAATGATCTCTGGTGCGCCGACTTCAAGGGCGAGTTCAAGCTCGGCAATGGCCGCTACTGCTTTCCCTTGACGGTCAGCGATCACGCCTCGCGCTTCCTGTTGCTGAGCGAGGCGCTCGACTCGACGCGCGAAGACCCCGCCATGACCGCCTTCGAGCGCTTGTTCCACGAGCGCGGCCTGCCACTGGCCATTCGCTCCGACAACGGCGTGCCCTTTGCCAGCCCCAACGCCTTGTTCAATCTGTCGAAGCTTTCGGTCTGGTGGCTCCGGCTGGGCATTGCCATTGAGCGCATCAAGCCGGGCCGTCCGCAGCAGAACGGCCGGCACGAGCGCATGCACCTCACCCTCAAAAAGGAAGCGACCCGCCCGCCAGGCTTCAACAGCCTGCAGCAGCAGGAACGCTTCGATGCCTTCGTGCACGAATTCAACACCGAGCGGCCCCATGAGGCACTCGGCATGAAGTGCCCCGCCGAGCTCTACACCGCTTCAACGCGCGTCTATGACGGCCTGCCCGAACTGACTTACCCCTTCCACGACCGCGACATTGTCGTCACCGCTTGCGGGCGGCTCTGCCTGCATCGCAAGAAGATCAACATCTCAACCGTGCTGGCCGGTCAGAAGCTCGGCATCAAGGAGGTCGACGAGGGCATTTGGCTCGTCAGCTTCATGCACTACGATCTCGGTTACTTCGATCTGGAGCAGAAAACCTTGCAGCCGCTCGACAACCCGTTCGGCCCGAAGCCCGTCACCGATGTCTCAGCTGCCACCGCAGCGCCCTGAGCGCGACGCGCTCTCGTGCATTCTTGGCATGGCAGGCCCTTTGCTTGCTCCGCTGTCGCGGTCAACCCCCGAAGCCCACAGGGGCGCGGCACGCGCGGGGTTGACGGCGACAGCGCGAGCCAAGCAACAATGGCCAGGCCATGGATGCGTCTCGCCGGAACACAGCAGATCGCTGA
>NZ_JBVVPQ010000197.1:0-1406 GCF_055811695.1 Bradyrhizobium sp. MI1.3
AAGGCTACGGTGGCTTCAATGATGAGGTCGACAACCATTATGTCCAGGTCTTCGGATCCGCGATCCTGATTGCCGCCATGGGCGCGGGCATCGATATGTCGGTGCCGACGAGTTCGGCGTATGGGTATCGGCAGACACCCTCCGACGCCGCCCGGAACAGCTTTGCAGAGACGTTTGGCCGGGTCGTAGAACAGACGATTGGCAAGAACCTCAACGTCCAGCCCACACTGGAGATTCGGCCGGGCTATATCTTCAACGTCCTCGTCGATCAGGACATGGTCTTTCCCGGCACTTACCGCGGATAAGACTTCAAGTATGAACGTCTCTTGGCGGGGTTTGGCCGTAGATCAATGTCGGGAAGCTGAGGGTGGTTGAAGCGTTCCCTGCGCATTTAGGGCGCGATCGAAGCAAGCGGCACCGCGCAACTCGTCTAGCCGACGGAAGAGAACTGCAAGACGCAACCATTTTGATCGATGTTGCGGGACACTCGAGTCCAGTGCCATCTGCATCGCTTGTAGCGCGCATTCTGCATATTCCACTTCCTCAAACGCCATTTAAGCCTCTCCCGGAACCGAAACGCGGGATTTAAGGCGGTCCTCGCGAATAATCTATCCGTAAGGTGACGGACGCCTGACAACAAAGAAAAGCCTCAGCCCGTCAGACCGGGTTGGAGGCTGAGTCAGATTGGCACCTATCTGGCGCGGTGCCGGCTTCCTCGATGTAGTTCCACCGGAACTCAGGTTTTCTGTGCAGTTTTGGACACTTCCCGGAACGAACGACCTTCGCCAGAGTCATTCCGCATAGGCGCACGCCGCGGTCGGCCGCCTTCAGTCCCGCATCCGCCCATCGGCTTGCGCGGCTCGCATCGTCTGGCTTGCGCCGGATCAGATCGAGGCTGCCGGCGATTCCTTGGAGGAGGTTGTTGAAGTCGTGAGCTATCCCGCCCGTCAGTCGGCCGACAGCCTCCATCTTCTGCGCCTGACGCAGCGCGACATGGGCGCTCTCGAGTTTGCGGCTCCGCTCCATGATGCGCTGCTCGACCGTCTCGTTCAGCTGGCGCAGGCGAGCTTCGCTCTCCCGGAGTGCCGCCTCGGCCCGCACGCGCTCGGTCGTCTCCGAGACTATGCACAGCACGCCTCCGACGCCGCCATCGCCGTCCGGATGCGCCCGACACTACACATTCGGCGGCGACCAGTGGGATGCGGTCAGATGCCTAGAACTCGCGACTGAATACAAGGCTCGTGCTCAATCTTCCGATCTTTCTGCGGAAAGAGCATTGTTGTTGAATATCGCGAGGACGTTCACCGGATTAGCTAGTAGTTCACCACCGTGATTTTGACGTTTTGATGCCGAGCCATTCGAGGATCGGCAAGCTTTCGGGCGGCACGAGGATTTCGATGCTTCTG
>NZ_JBVVPQ010000198.1:0-1391 GCF_055811695.1 Bradyrhizobium sp. MI1.3
AGAGTGCTGGTCTTGTCCGTCGAAGCGATGGCGAGCGAAGGTTCGCTTGGAACGGCGAGGTCAAGCCCGAAGCCGCCGGAGGCGGGGGCGCAAAGCGCCAGGCTTGAGCTTGCTGTGCCAAGCGAACACACTGTTCAGCCAGTTTCGACCCTATGCCACAACACCGCTGGCCATACCGTCAGTCGCTGCCGAGTCCACGGTTCTCTTCGCAGTCTGATTGGTTTTACAGCTGCATTTATGCGTCAGGAGGTCGGCGCCGCTATGTCCCGAGCGCGGTCTGCATCTCTGCAGCCGCAGGAGGAATGGCGCGGTCGCCGGCGCTCGTCCCGGCAGGGACCTCTTACCGCTATCGCAGACAGCGGATCTCCATGTTGGTTGTACCGATTAGGTGATCGCGGTGTGGGGACTCCACTGGAACGCCGTCCCGTCACGCCACATGTGATGCAATATGACCGCCAGTTTCCTTGCCACCGCGACCATTGCCCGTTTGCTTCCCAATCGTTCGATCAATGCGCGTCCCCATTGCTGGAGTGGGGAAGGTCGGGAGCAGCGGCGCAACACAACGCAAGCAGCCTCATAAAGCAAGGTTCGCATAGCTGGGTCACCAGCACGCGAGATACCTCCAGCTCTATCGGTTTCTCCCGACTGGAACCTGCGCGGTGTCAGCCCAAGATATGCGGCAACAGTCCGCGAACGTCTAAACCGGTGTGGATCTTCGACCGTGCTTATGTACGAGAGCGCAACGATCACGCCGACGCCAGGGGCACTCATGAGGCGTTTGGCGATCGGATCGGCGGATGCGCGACGGCACAGCGCACAATCGAAAACAGTGATTTGGTCTTGCAAGGTTTTCAGCGCAATCAGCATTGGTTCGACGATCGTCAGCAGTACCGGATTGTCTTGGATCGCAGCGCGAACGATCCCAATGTAACGCCGTTGACTTCCGATCTTGAGGATCATGCCGAAGGTCTTCAGCAGTCCGCGGACGGTATTCTTGATCTTCAGGGCCGTGCTAACGAGCTGCGCGCGGGCGCTGATCATGGCGCGGACCGCATAGGTATCCATACTCTTGACCAGCACCTGCCGAAACCAGCCGACGCGAACCACCTGGGCGATTCCATGCGCGTCGTTGGCGTCCGTTTTGTTAATCTGGAGCGACAAGGCCGCCTTGGCATGGCGGGCGTCGATGCAAATAACTGGAATTCGGCGCTTCTTCAGCTCGTGGAAGAGCCAGACGGAAAGCATGCCGGTCTCGAGGCCAACGCGCACAGCATTTGGCGCATGCTTGCAGACAACCTGCTCAATCTCGTCAGGCGTCGACGCGCAACATCCTCGCCAAAGCGTCCTACCGGCTTCATCGACTACACAAGCTTTGGTTTCTTCAAGCGACA
>NZ_JBVVPQ010000199.1:0-1362 GCF_055811695.1 Bradyrhizobium sp. MI1.3
ACCCGAATTGCTTCCGAGCTGGGTCAGGATTACCTTGGAAAGCGGTATGACATCATGCCGGTAGCCGGCGGAGTATGATCTTCCCCCGAAAAAGTGGACGGGTTTAAGCGACTTTTAGCTCCATTTCGATCGGGGCGATATATCCGATGGCGGAATGGAGCCTGGTTCGGTTGTAGAAGCCCTCGATGAAGGCGAAGATATCGCGCTGAGCCTCGGCGCGGGTGTTGTAGTCGCGATGATGGACGAGCTCGGTCTTCAAGGTATGGAAGAAGCTCTCCATCGGGGCGTTGTCGTAGCAATCGGCCTTGCGGCTCATGGATGCGGTGATGTCGGCGTCGGTAAGAGCATCACGATAGGCGCGTGAGGCATACTGCACGCCGCGATCGGAGTGATGGATCAACCCAGCCTGGGGCCGTTGCTGCTGGATCGCCATTTTCAGGGCCGCGGATGCGAGTTCGACCTGCATATGATCCCGCATGGCCCAGCCGACGATCTTCCGGCTGAAGAGATCCATGACGGCAGCAAGGTACAGCCACCCCTCCGCGGTCGGGATGTAGGTGATATCAGCCAGCCAGACCCGGTTTGACGCATCCGCCGTGAAGTCGCGCGCGATCAGGTTCGGTGCGATCGGCAGGTCGTGGCGGCTGTCCGTGGTGCGCACCCGGCGCGGCGGCGCCATGATGGCGCGGATACCGTGTCGTTGCATCATTCGCTCGACCCGGCCGCGGCTGGTATCGCGTCCCTGCGCCCGCAGGACGGCATGGACGCGGGGGCTGCCGTAGCGGCCGCTGCTGTCCCGATGGATCTGCCGGATCACAGCCAGGAGCGCGGCATTGGATTTTGCCCGCTCGCTCACCGGCCGCTCGCGCCAGGCATAATAACCGGCCGGTGAGACCTCGAGCACCGCGCACATCAAGCGTATCGGATAGGTCTCGCGGTGATCCTCGATGAAGCGAAAGCTCATGTCCGGGTTCCGGCGAAGATCGCGATCGACTTTTTTAAAATGTTGCGCTCCATGCGCAGCCGCTCGTTCTCCTGGCGCAGGCGGGAGATCTCCGAAGCCTGGTCCGCCGACATCGGCGTCGCCTGCGTGGTGGAGCGCCACGCCGCCGATGCCGGCTCCTGCCGGAGCTTATCTACCCAGCGTCGCAATACCGAGTCGCGCAGACCGAGCTCCTTGGCCTGGCGCTTGTACTCCTCCGTAAACGACCGACGTTGACGTTCCATTCGACACCTCCGGGCTCAACAAGCCTACTACAGGTGTCCACCCATTCGGAGGAGGTTCAGTATGTGAAATAGAGGATGCGCTCTGGCGGACGCTCCGCATGCGCGCCGAGTGGTCGGATTGCCGCCGCGCCGCCG
>NZ_JBVVPQ010000200.1:0-1348 GCF_055811695.1 Bradyrhizobium sp. MI1.3
AGGCGTAATAGACCGCCGCCGGCGGCGCAGGTCCGGCGAAGGGCCGGTCATCCCGCACATATGTCCAGATCCGACCGGTCTTGCACTTGCCCTTTGCCAGGACGCGGATGGTAGTGTCGTCGCTATGCAGGCGCTCGGCCGCGAGCACATGACGCTCGATCAGGTGGAAGAGCGGCATGACGGCGAAGGTCCCGTGGCCGACCTGGTCGGCCAGCGTCGACAACGGCAGGTCGATCCTCTCGCACTTGAAGCGCGCGCTCTGGCGGTTGAGCGGGATATGCATGCCGAACTTGTCGAACAGGATCGTCGCCAGCAATTGCGGGCCGATGAAGCCGCGCGGTGTGGCATGGAACGGCGCGGGCGGCTGGCTGATCTTCTCGCAATCGCGGCAGGTGAACTTTTCCCGCACCGTCTCGACGACCTTGAAGCGACGCGGGATCTCCTCCAGCGTCTTGGTCACATCCTCGCCGATCTTCGCCAGCCGCGATCCGCCGCAGCAGGTGCAGGTCGTCGGAGCCTCGATAACGACGCGCTCGTGTTCGATGTCGTCCGGCCATGGCTTGCGTACCGGTCGCTTGCGCGTGAAGGCGCGGACTTTCTGCGCCTTCGCCGCCGCGGCCTGCGCGGCAAGCTCATCCTCGCTCGCCGTGGTGACGAGTTCTTCGAGCTCCAATTCCAACTGCTCGATCAGCCGCGCCGTGCGCTCGGAGCACTGCCCGTACAGTTCGCGTTTGAGCTTCTCGATCCGCAACTCGAGATGCGCGATCAGCGCCGCGTTATCCGACAGCTCCGCTTGCGCGCTGGCAGCCATCGCCTCGGCTCGCAGCCGGGCCTCACGCTCGGCCTGCAGCGCTGCCAGGGCACTGACAAGATCCGATGGAAGGTCGTCAGGCTTCGATATCATGAAGCCATTGAATCAGATCAAGCAGCAGATTCAAACCCAAAACGGCTATCCGACCCGCGTCGGACGCTGGGTTTCTTGCGGGTTGCGCCAATCGATTCCGGACAACAGGTAACTCATCTGCGCCGGCGAGATCGTCACTGCATGGCCCGCAACCGAAGGCCAGATGAACCGCCCTCTCTCCAGTCTTTTGGTGAACAGGCATGCTCCCTGGCCATCGTGCCAGATCACCTTCACAAGATCGCTTCGGCGACCGCGGAAGACAAACAGATGACCGCTGAGCGGGTCCTTGCGCAGCACCTCCTGCACCTGGAGTGCCAGCGACGGAAAGCCTCGGCGCATGTCCGTGTAGCCTGTCGCAAGCCACACTCGTGCGCCCGTCGGAACCGGGATCATCGGCGTACCAAAGCATCGAGAACGCGACGTAGTGCGTCTCCATCAACGTCG
>NZ_JBVVPQ010000201.1:0-1329 GCF_055811695.1 Bradyrhizobium sp. MI1.3
GGATACCGCATTTCCGTTTTTTCGTCTGGGGCTGTCCCTGGTCTAGCGTCGGGCGTCGATCGGATGATCGGCCACATAATGGATTTCAGGATTTCCCCTGCCGTGGTCCCGCCTTCACTTCTGCACGATTAATGTCTGCGACTGCCCCCTGATCTTGATTGCAACAAAGGGGGCTGTGGGCCGGTCGAGCGCACCTCACGACTCGAGCGGTCCACAGCCCCCAACGATGTCACGCCTGTCGAGGTGGCATGAGCTCGCGATTGATCGCCCAAATGAAGGCGGATAGCTCTCGGGCAATCGCCGTGACGATTACGGTTCGCCGCTTGCCCTTCCGCTCGAGTGAGCGGAAGCGTCCGCACAGCCTGGTTTGCGCTTTCCACGCAATCTCGCGCGCGACTCTCGGTGCGGCCTCCACCTTTGGCTGCTTGTCTCGGCTCACGCGCGGCGGATATCGATAGCTCCAGGCCGCCTCTACAAGAATACGTCGCGCCCGCCCATTACCGGCTTTGGTGATGCCGCCTCGCTTGACTTGGTCGCCAGTCGAGTTTTCTGTGGGCACCAGACCCAGATAGCCCATCAACTCGCGCGGATTTTGAAAGCGGGATAGATCACCGATCTCAGCCAGCACCCCCACAGCCGCAATGAGATCAATCCCACGCACCGCCTGCAGGGCCGACACAACCTCGGCGAGCGACCACTCGGGTACTACCTCGCGGATGGCATCTTCCAAACGCTCCAGCCGCTCACTTTCCTGGCGTATCCCCTCAAGTAACTCTTCGAATGCGATGCGCTGCTCGCGATGCTCGAGCTTCTGCGACATGAGCCATCTCATGTGGGCTGGTCCCCACGTTGTCTTGCCCGGATAGATGCGTCCCAGCCGCAGCATCAATGACGAGATCTGTTGACGCTTGCCCTGGAGGTCCTTCTTCACTGCTTGACGGGCGCGCGAGAGATCGCGCATAGCCTCATGGCGCTCGTCCGGCACCCACACCGCCGTGAGCTCGTCCGCGCGCAACAGCTTGGCGAGGCTTACCGCATCGCGCCGGTTCGTCTTCACTCGATCGCCGGCCTTCTTCGGAACGAGCGAGGGGGCCACCACCAGGCAGTCATGGCCGAGGCTCTTGAGCAGTCTGTAGAGACCGTATCCTGTTGGCCCTGCTTCGTAGCAAAACGTCAACTGACAGCATTTCGCTGCAAGCTTTGCCACCAGCTTTCGGATCGCTGCCTCCGTGGCAGGAAACTCCCCGAGATATCGTACCTCGCCGCCACGGCCGCCATCGGCAATGGCTATAGCATTGCGCGATTTTGACGTATCGATTCCGACAAAGA
>NZ_JBVVPQ010000202.1:0-1271 GCF_055811695.1 Bradyrhizobium sp. MI1.3
TGTTTAGACCGGACAGATCACTGACAGGTGTTCGGAGACATAGCTGACACATCAAAATGGGCTGGTCTGGTCGATTCGGGAGGCCGTCCATGCCCTGGAACGAGGTGTCGGTGATGGATCAACGACGAGAATTCGTGCGGCTTGCCTTGCAGGAGGGAACGAACCGGCGAGAGCTGTGCCGGCGGTTCGGGATCAGTCCTGATGTGGGCTACAAATGGCTGAGGCGCTGGCAGGCCGGCGACCATGAACTGGCGGATCAGCCCCGTCGTCCGAAGCGGATGCCCCAACGCAGCGAGCCTGCTGTGGAGGCGCAGGTTTTGGCTGTGCGTGACCAGCATCCAGCCTGGGGGGCGCGCAAGATTGCCCATTGCCTGAAGCGCGAAGGCCAGGCTGTGCCTGTGCCTTCGACGGTCCATCAGATCCTGTGCCGGAACGAGCGGATCAAGCCAAGTGAGAAGGCCCCGCCGAGCCCTCCAGGTCATCGCTTTGAGAAGGAGGCGCCCAATCAGCTGTGGCAGATGGACTTCAAGGGCCACATGCCCCTTGCCAACGGAACGCGTTGTCATCCGCTGACCATGGTCGACGATCACTCGCGCTATGCCGTGTGTCTGGAGGCATGCGCCAATGAGCAGCGTCCCGCCGTGCAGAAGCATCTGGTCGATACCTTCCGCCGTTATGGCCTGCCGGAGGCCTTCTACATCGACAATGGCTCCCCTTGGGGTGACACGTCTGGCGTTCGCTGGACCGCGCTGAAGGTTTGGCTGCTCAAGCTTGGCATCAGGGTGGTGCATGCCAGGCCGCGCCATCCCCAGGGCCGGGGCAAGAATGAACGCTTCCATCGCAGCCTGAACGCGGAAGTGTTTGCTCTGCGCGCGTTCCGCACTCTGGCGGAAGTCCAAGACGCCCTCGATAGCTGGCGCATGCTCTACAATCTGGAACGGCCTCATGAAAGTCTCGGCATGGGGGTCCCCGCCGATCGCTACCGGCCAAGTTCTCGCGCCATGCCGGAACGAGTTCCGCAGGTCCAATACGATGCCGGAGAGATCGTTCGCACCGTCTCCTCGACTCGGAGTTACATCTCCTTCCGGGGACAAATGTGGAAAGTCCCACAAGCCTTCTGCGGCGAGCGGCTCGCCATCAGACCGCTCGACCGCGACGGCCATTACGGAATCTTCTTCGCCAGTTGGCAGGTCGCATCAATCGACTTGACCAATGGCCAACCTGTCAGTGATGTGTCCGAACAAGCGTCAGCTATGTCTCCGGTCTAAACA
>NZ_JBVVPQ010000203.1:0-1234 GCF_055811695.1 Bradyrhizobium sp. MI1.3
TGAGGAGGCACGGAAGATCGCAGCGCGCATACGCGCGCTTCTAGAGTACCCACGGAGGAGCCAACCGATTCGAGTGGCTTGCCTGTAGGGTTTGCTTGGAACACGACGCGACCGTTTCTTGCGTTTGAGGATTCATTGCAGTCCCATTTTCAGGCGTGAACGGCGCACATTCCGAAGCGGGCGCTCGGCAACCGCGATAGCTTGATGAGGGCCGTCATCATTGACGCCAACGTGACCTGCCACTGAATTTTCGGTCAGCGGCAGTCAGAGTTTCGGGGTTTTTGTACGCCAAGTGGCGCGGGTTGAGCAACGGACGATCGGCGGAGCTGGTCGAGGTTGCGCAGCCGATGGTCCGTTGCGGTGAGGTGAGCGGCGTAGGCCGCGGAGGTCAAGTATATCAGCGACGAGTGGGGAGGCTGGCGATTGTAGTCGGCGACCCAATTGGCAATCTTGGTGCGGGCGTCGGCGAGATCGAAGAACAGAGGCTCGTTGAGCAACTCGTCACGCATCCGCCCGGCGAACGTTTCAGCGAAGCCGTTCTGCATCAGCTTTCGGGGAGTAACGAAGTGCCAGTGGATGGCCGCGTCCTTGCTCCAAGCAAGCATGGCGTTGCAGGTGAACTCGGTGCCATCGGACACGATCATTCGGGCTTGCGGCATCGCTCGACGATTGCTGAGTTAGCAGGCCACGCGCCGCCCCGAGATCGACGTGTCCGGAATGGCGCCCAGGCATTCCTTGGGGACGTCGCCGACGATGTTGAGGATGCGGAAGGGCCGACACTCAAAACCTTCAGAGGATCCCTTCGGCCGGAACCATCGCGCGCCTCATGGCAATCGGGCGGGACCTGCTCACGAAAGCGGAGACCGTTCCGCTCGCGGCGAGCGAATCTGGCATGCCAACGTTGGTTGAGGCACGCGAGATCATTGCCGAATTCTACCTGATGATCCGCCGCAAGATCGAGGCGGGTCTCATGACGTGCATCGAGCGCTTGTTCGCGATCAAGGTATGAAGGTGATCGGCAGCCCGATGTGCAACTGCGTTGTACTCACGGTGCTTGCGCTGTAACTTTGGGTTCGCGCCGCTGTAGCGTCTGAGGTTTGGTTCGTTTGGGAGGCACTAACTTCTTCCTCTCTAGAAGCGCGCGTATGCGCCCAGCGATCTTCCGTGCCTCCTCATGCCGGGGGGAGTCGAGTTTCACGCAATTGAGGATGCCTAGCACGTCCTGAGGGTCCTC
>NZ_JBVVPQ010000204.1:0-1220 GCF_055811695.1 Bradyrhizobium sp. MI1.3
TGATAGTCGTCTTCAATCCGGATGATGTCGTCTTCCCCGAGATAGCTTCCCGTCTGGACCTCGATCAGCTCCAGCATGATTTTACCGGGGTTCTCCATCCGGTGCACCGCGCCCATCGGGATATAGATCGACTCGTTCTCGTGCACGCTTTTGACGGTCTCGTTGACGGTGACGCGGGCGGTGCCGCGGACCACGATCCAGTGCTCGGCGCGATGATGGTGCTTCTGCAGCGACAGCCGTCCGCCCGGCTTCACCACGATGCGCTTGACCTGGTGGCGCTCGCCATTGTCGACCGACTGGTAGCTGCCCCAGGGCCGATGCACCTTGAGGTGCTCCTCGGTGACTTTCGGTGCGACCGCCTTGAGTTTTGTGACCAGCCGCTTCAGCCCGTTGGCATCCTTCTGGCGCGAGACCAGCACCGCATCGGCAGTCGCAACCACGATGAGATCGTCGACGCCTTCGAGCGCGACCAGCGCGGCATCGGTGGTGACGTTGCAATTGCGGCTATCTTCGAACACGGCGGCGCCATGCGAAGCATTGCCTTGGGCGTCCTTGTCCGACAATTCCCACACCGCGTGCCAGGAGCCGACGTCGGACCAGCCGCACGACACCGGCACGACCGCCGCGCGCGCGGTCTTTTCCATCACCGCATAGTCGATCGAAATCGCCTTGGCGGCGCCGAACGCCTCGGGCTCCAGCGTCACGAAGCCGAGATCGCGGCCGGCATTGGTCACGGCATTGGAGATCGCCTCCACGCTCGCCGCATCGACCTTGCGGTATTCGTCGAGCAGGACGGCGGCCGGGAACATGAAGTTGCCGCTGTTCCAGAGATAGCCCGAATTGACGTAGTCGGCCGCCTTCACCGCATCCGGCTTCTCGACGAAGCGCGCGACCGCGTGTACCTCGCCGGAGATGACCTCGCCCGGACTGATATAGCCGTATTCGGTCGCCGGCCGCTCCGGCTTGACGCCGAAGGTGACGATGCGCCCGGCGCTCGCGGCGGTGAGGCCCTGGCGGCACGCCGCGACGAACGCGGCATTGTCCTGCACCACGTGGTCGGCGGCGAGCGCGAGCACAATGGCTTCACTGGCGCGGTTCTGCGCGAACACCGCGCCGGCGGCGATCGCCGGGCCGGAATCGCGCCGCATCGGCTCGAGGATCACGTCGGCCTCGATGCCGATCTCGGCGAGCTGCTCCAGCACCATGAAGCGGTAGGAGGC
>NZ_JBVVPQ010000205.1:0-1186 GCF_055811695.1 Bradyrhizobium sp. MI1.3
CGTAGCAACCATTAAAGGCTAGGCGGCTTTTTCGATCCAGGGCGTGCCCCGTTGCACGACAGTATTGGCGTAGATCAGGAGCTTGCGGGCGCAGGCGATGAGCGCTGCGTTATGGACTTTGCCGTTTGCCATGAGGCGGGCATACAGCGCGATCAGAGCCTTGTTCCAACGGAAGGCAGCTGGAAGGGCGGCGGCGAATAGGGAGCGCCGCAGGCGGCTGCGGCCTCCGGCGATTTTGCGCTGCCCTCTGTGCTGTCCGCTGTCAGCATCGAAGGGAGCCAACCCGGCCAGGGCTGCGGCTTGCTCCCGGCTGACGCGACCGAGCTCGGGCATGCGGATGACGATCGCCAGCGCCGTCCGCTCGCCGATGCCGGGAACGCTCAGCACCAGCTTGAGCCGCTTGGCCAGATCGTCGTAGGCACGAAGGCGCTTGGCAATGTCACGGATCTGCGCCGCCCTGCGTGCCTTCAACCGGGTGATGTCGCTGTCGACGATGCGTCGCAACGCAGGCTCGTCGATGTGCTCGAGACGGGTCTTGAAGCGCCGGATGTCTTCCTCGATCTGCTCAAGAAAGGTCAGATAGTCGGCCAATTCCGTCAATCGCGGATCCGGCGCGATCTCAGGGGGATCGAGCGCCGCAGCACAGGCAGCGATCAATACGGCGTCGAGCGCATCATTCTTGGCCCGGCGCAAATGGACCTTGGCGAACGCCTTGACCTGAAGCGGCTGCAGCAACAGCACGGTAAAGCCGGCCGATCGCAAATGCTCCACCACGCCACGTTCATAGCCGCCAGTGGCCTCGATCCCGATCCGTGTGACGCCGGCCTTGGCCAGGTTTGCTGCCAGAGCGCGCCAACCCGGCAAAGCATTGGCGACCTGCCAGCGCTCGGTTCGACCATGAACCGCGACGTCCAGCTTGGCCTTGGACGTATCGATCCCGGCCGTCGTTATGTTAGTCTGTGTCATCTTCGTCGACCCTGCCTTGTGAAGCGAACCAAGTTGTTCCGGCAACCATCCGGGTCCGATGAAGGTGCTGACGCGATCACGCTACGGGGCAGCCACAAACTGCTCTGGGTGGGCTCGATCCGATCATCAGCGGCCTGTCGCGGGGTGCAAACCGCGGCAGGCCATTCCTCACGGAACAGGTCGAGAATAACTGATCGCGCTATTACAAGGGTGGGCAAAG
>NZ_JBVVPQ010000206.1:0-1177 GCF_055811695.1 Bradyrhizobium sp. MI1.3
TCTCTAAGAGACATCTGAAGAGGATCTGGGGATGGCATATCGGCAGGTGGGGCAACCGAGCTTCGCAGATGCGTTGGCGTCGCGGCGGGGCAAAGGGGGTGCGGTCCTGAGGCGGATTGGCGAACTGGTGGATTGGGCGGCTGTCGAGCGCGTGCTGAGCGGCCTGCCGGAGCCGGAGCGTGGCGCGCCGGCCTATCCTCGGCTGGTGATGTTCAAGGCTGTGCTGTTGCAGCAATGGTACGGTCTGTCCGATCCGGAACTGGAAGAAGCGCTCGATGACCGGGCCTCGTTCCGCGACTTCTGCGGCTTTGCGCTGGGCGACGAGACGCCCGACCACACGACGATCTGGCGCTTCCGCGAAGCTTTGCAGCAGGCTGGCCTGGACGAGACGCTGTTTGCCGAGATGCTGCGCCAGATCGACGCGCGCGGGCTGGTGCTGCGCCGAGGCACATTGATCGACGCCAGCCTGATCCCGGCGGCCGTGAAACCGCCGAAGCCGCCAAAGGACCCGCTGCCTCCCGGCCCGGACGGACGCCCGCCGAGCAAGCTGGTCAATAGCGAGCGCGATACGGATGCGCGATGGACCAAGAAGGGTGGCAAGCGATACTTCGGCTACAAGGCGCATGTCGGTGTCGACCAGGGCTCGGCGATCATTCGTCGCAGCAAGCTGACCGACGCTGCGGTCAACGATACGGTGCCCGCCGACGAATTGATCAGCGGTGACGAGAAGGCGGTCTACGCCGACCAGGCCTATGACAAGCATGAGCGTCGCGCCGGGCTGGCTGCCCGGGGCATCAAGCCGCGGCTGATGTTCCGGCCCAACAAGCATCATCCCCTGACCGAACGGCAGAAGCGCTTCAACGACGCCGTGGGACGGCGCCGCGCCCCGGTCGAGCAGGTCTTCGCGCGCCTCAAGGGCGTCTACGGCTGGGCGCGAGCCCGCTATCTGGGCCTGGCACGCAATCATACCCATCTGCGTCTTCTCTGCCTGGCCATGAACCTCAAACGATGGGCGGTCCTGTGTCCCGCGGGAGGTGTGGTGTGACCGCCACAGCCCAAGGCCATCGATCGGCCACGAAAACAAGACCGTCTGCGTTCGCGCGCCATCCGAGGCCGCACAAAAAAATACCCCATATCGAGCCTCACTCCCGCTCGGCCAATTAAGCAAAGCCCTCGC
>NZ_JBVVPQ010000207.1:0-1147 GCF_055811695.1 Bradyrhizobium sp. MI1.3
CTAAACGAAATGGACTCCGGGGACCAAAGGGAGGTGCAGGCCACGCTTCTGCGCCTCAACAGACAGGCCTGGCCGACTTCGAAAGCTAGCAAATCGAGCACGCAAGCTACGACAAGCTATTACGAAGCCGATCGTGCCGGGTGCCTCTCTGCCAACCATAAACATGTTTACGGCGAGACCTGGCTCGCCTGGAGCTTTGGCTCAACGGAAAGCGAATTTGGTCCGGCTTGTTCATCCTAGAGTTTTAACCCCCAGTTTCGGTAGTTGAAGAACAGCGCAACGTCATCTTGAACTATCTCTTCCCGGTTGAAGAACTCGAGCTGACCTGCGTTGCTCGTTTAGCGGTCATGACCGGCGGATCCTGCCCGCTGTCGTGCGATGATTCTTTTGAAAATGATGTTGCGACCACACAAGAAACGCTCGACCACACGCGGCACAAATCGCTCGCCGTGCACTCTGAAGATATGGTCTGCAATCTCGGCAAACGTCATGTGGGGCGTAGTCTCGACCAAAGAGAGGATCTCCGCAGCATAGCCCTCAATCCGAGCTGAACGCCGATTGCTGACCAGCGCGATCGCTGTCGATGGCGCCCCCCCGAAACGGCTGGCAGCGCCCCGGCAGCTCATCCCTTCATCTTGCATCGCCATAATAATGCGAATGCGAAGGTCAGGCGAGAGTGGTTTAACCATGCGGCCTGCCCTCCATCACCACCCCCTCGGATGGATCACGATCTGGCCCGCGAGCCTATGCTTTCCGATCCATCGATAGAAAACGTGCTCTACAGTCCGGACTCAAATGGTCCAGCTCGTACTCTCGACCTAACCGACGTTTTCAGCGTCGACCCGCAAGGGCCGATCCGAGCTGGATTTCTTAAAACTCGTCTTCCTCGCTATTAGACCCTGACCTTGCCTGACTTGCTGGACTATGCGACGGAAGAACAGAACTATGTTCGGTGCTTTTTTGTGTATCGTTTAATGGACACTTTGCGGAGAGATCTTCGTCCTAAGTTCTTCCAGAGGGTTCGGATTGACTAAATTGCAGCCGCGAACTCCACTCTTAAAATCCTGCGCCTTCGCTCCGGCATTCACGACCCCGCAGTCGGGACTTAGTTCGCGCCCCCACGCGCAGAGCCGACGTGCATGAAAAT
>NZ_JBVVPQ010000208.1:0-1135 GCF_055811695.1 Bradyrhizobium sp. MI1.3
CCGTACCCGTAAACCAGCCCGTCGTCGTTGGCGATCTCGTGTATCGTATACTCGATTTCATTTAGTTCATCGGGCGTGAGGTCAAGTGCCGCGGCAATCGCCTCGGCTTCCTCGCGGTCGTACTCATCTTCAAGCTGTCTGCTGCTCATTGTACGCCACCCATTATCCCGAATGCCGTTTCCTAAAGATCCACTTCGTCTGCATCGGCTGCCAGCATATGCTCCAACGCCTTTACATAATGAGTTAGCGGTGAGATTCGATCGCGTATCCTGGGCGGCGCTCGGAGCGACTGTGGCATTTGGCGAGCCTCCAAATTCTCAGCGAGTGGGAATCAGTTCAGGTCTCGGAGGTAATTCAGCATACTGTTGCACGCATTCTCGGCCTCAGCGAAGCTTTGGAGCGGCGAGCCGAGAATCCTGATCGAGCCACGGCTCTGGTCAAGCGGACGCCACGAGGCGACGTAGCCCAACCTTCCGCGGAAGCCACGACCAGTCGGGCTCTGGAAGCTGATCACGAACGAATAGCCGTCGCTGCTCGCACTCCATATTTCCATGTCTTCGAGAGCGCGATGGAATTGCAGGGGCATCAGGCTCCGTTCGCCTGGTCAACCCGAGAACGAAATGCTTTGGTCGAACGACGTGACGGGTCAATACACGGCAGCTCTCGCCGGCAAATTGCGTTTCCTGGTCAAGCCATGGCATAGATCTGGAATTCCCAGCAGCTCAGCCTATCCGGCCCAGCCACCTGCCTCGATCCCGCTTGAAAACTACGAGATGTGAAGGTGTTCAGCGAAACGCAGAAACGCATTCCTTGGCATTGATTTGTCCTATGTTTGTCGTTCGATCAACTGCCTAAGCAGGTAGTTGACTGTGACACGAGCATGCGCTTGATGGCACCCGATTCATGGCCAGCGAGTTCGTCTTCCCAGTTTGGGAGGTTGAATCACAGGCGTTGGTCAAAACGCAACGCCCCCCGACCGGCGGCCCTGTCGGGTGCTCACGAGCGAAACGGACATCAACCATCCGAAAATCCCGATGAGTCCGTCGTAAATGACCCACGGCGGACATTGCAATTGCCGTGTTTGTCCCGTTGGCACCGCAAACCGGACCAGGGATAGCAGCCGTACCAGTTTGCT
>NZ_JBVVPQ010000209.1:0-1096 GCF_055811695.1 Bradyrhizobium sp. MI1.3
GCGTAGGTCGATGCCGGATTGGATGATGCGTTGTCGATGCCGGCCTCGCGACGAAAATACAGTCCGCGCGAGGTCAGGCCATAGGAGATGACGGCGAAGAATACGATCACCAGCGAGATGGCAACCATGATCGGCAGCCGGTTGAGGCGCCGGATGCCTCTGCCGGCCTCTGCCTCTGGACTGCCGAGCTTCAGCGATTGCACCATGACTGCACTCCCCTAACCGCGCTGCATGACGGAGAGAGGGCTGGTCGGCGATGCGCCGGCAGCTGTCGCGGCATAGGCGGCCGAGCTCGATATTGCCCGTCGATAAGCGCGCCAGGATCTGACCATTGTAGGAATCGATCACATAGGCGAGTGGAATGGTCTTCTCCTCACCGGCCTTCTGATCGGTGGCCACCGCATATCCCGAGCTCCGGAGCGAGGTCTCCAGCGCCTGGCCGAAGGGCGAGCCGTCGGCTTTCAGGATGATCGTGCCAGCGCCGGGCCCGACCTGCTCGGCGAATTTCGTCACCAGGTCGCCGGCGATCGCCGAAGCCGCCGGGCCGGACAGATCTGATGGCGCCGAGCTCGCCACCAGGGCGCGGCCGCCGAACGACGCGCAGCCGGCGAGCGGGAGACTGAGCATCAAGAAAAGGATAAGCCGAGGCATCGAGGAGACCTGCCGCATGATCAGCCTCCCCTCCGTATCGTCACTTTGTCTTGGTTCCAGAAGCCAACGCCGGAGACCAGAATGGCGGTGTCGATCTGATAGTCGACCACCATCATGTCGCCCTTCAGCCGGTAGTTGACGATGCGATTCTCGCCACCCGAGACGACGAACAGGACTGGTGCATCCTGGCCCGATAGCGACGATGGAAACTGGATGTAGGTCTTCACGCCATCGCTGTAGACACGTGTCGGCCGCCAGGACGCACTGCCGCTTATGCTGTAGCCGAAGTTCAACTGCTCGGCAGGAACGCCAGCGCCCGGAATTGCCTCGCTGCCAATACGCGCGTTGACGTCCGCCAGCCGGCTGCCGACTGCTTCTGGGTATTCGAAGCCGACCCGTGCCATATATTGGCTTGCATTCGACTTGAGCTGGATGTGATAGGTCC
>NZ_JBVVPQ010000210.1:0-1088 GCF_055811695.1 Bradyrhizobium sp. MI1.3
CCACCATCGTCGAGATGAACGTCGAAAGCTATCGCAGGCGCACCGCGCTCGAGCGGAAGCGTGGTCCAGGGCGACCACCCTCGCATGCGACACCAAAAACACTCGCTGATTGACGCTCGCATTGCGTCGCCAGAAATGTTCCTGAATGCTGAGTTGTTGCCTCACGTAAATTGCTCCCCAATGGCAAGGGAGCGCAGGGCAACGATGAGGCGATTGAGTATGGCGACGCGCAAGGAACTGAAGTCTGCTTTGGCGCGGCGCTACAGGATGTCGAGCCGCATCGAAAAGGGCCGCATCCTCGACGAGTTCGTTGCAATCACGGGCTTCCATCGGAAGCACGCGATGCGGTTGCTGCGCTGCGATTCTGAGGGCCAGACAGCGGGTCGCCGCAATCGTCCGCGGATCTACCAAGACGCGGAGCGAAATGCGCTGATACTGCTTTGGGAGGCTGCAGACCGGGTGTGCGGCAAGCGTCTGAAGCCCCTGCTGCCGATCTTGATTGAATCGATGGAGCGGTACGGCCATATCGACCTGGCGTCAGAGATTCGGGCTAAATTATTGTCGATGAGTGCGGCGACGATCGACCGGGCACTTCGATGCGTTCGTGAGCGAAGCGGCCGGCCGCGTCGTCGCTCTGTAGAAGTGCTCTGCGACGCAGCATCCCTATTCGTACTTCAGCGGATTGGGGAGATCCGGCGCCTGGGTTCGTCGAGGCCGATCTTGTTGCCCACAGCGGTCCTTCGGCGCGGCAGTTTCGTCCACACGCTCGTTCTCACGGACATCGCGACCGGCTGGACCGAATGCGCGCCACTTCTGGTGCGTGAGCAGAAGCTGTTGAGCACGGTTCTGACCGAACTTCGTAAACAGCTACCGTTTGCGCTCCTGGGTCTGGACACCGACAACGACTCTGTGTTCATGAATGAGACCTTGAAGGTGTATTGCGAACAGGCTGGTATCGTCTTCACGCGCTGTCGCCCCTATCGCAAGAACGATCAGGCCTTCGTCGAGCAAAAGAACGGCGCGGTGGTCCGACGAATGGTCGGCTACCGTCGATTCGAGGGGCTCGAAGCGGCTGCTTTGCTGGCTCA
>NZ_JBVVPQ010000211.1:0-1077 GCF_055811695.1 Bradyrhizobium sp. MI1.3
CTAGTACCCACTTTTCTTGGATCGTGAGTCGTGATTCAAGATCTGGATGATACCCGAAGCAAGAGAAGTCCACCTTTCGAGGAAAGATCGCAAGGTGCTCGAGGCGTGTTGTCGCTCACCGGTGACGTTGCAGCGCGATTTGAAGCGGGCGCGGATCGTTTTGTTCGCGGCGGACGGGCGCAGCACCCGGTCGATTGCCAAGGAAGTTGGGGTCCAGCCGCGGATTGTCAGCCTTTGGCGGCATCGCTATGCCGACCATGGCCTTGAAGGACTGCAAGACAAGCCGCGGCGTGGCAAACAGCCGATTTATACGAAGACGACTGACAAGCGGATTCTGAAACTCCTGGATAAGCCGCCCCCACAAGGGTTTGCGCGCTGGACGGGTCCTCTGCTGGCCGAGGCGCTGGGCGATGTTGACGTCCAATATGTCTGGCGGTTCCTGCGCAACCACAAGATCGACCTCGTGGCCCGCAAGTCCTGGTGCGAGAGCAACGACCCGAACTTTACGGCCAAGGCCGCCGATGTTGTTGGCCTCTACGTCGCCCCTCCCGCGAAGGCCATTGTGTTATGCGTGGACGAGAAGCCATCGATCCAGGCCTTGGAGCGAGCGCAAGGCTATCTGAAGCTGCCCAATGGCCGCGCCTTGACCGGCCAGAGCCACGATTATAAGCGGCATGGCACGACAACGCTGTTTGCAGCGCTTGAGGTCGCCACCGGAAAGATCATCGCAACGCATTCAAAACGCCGTCGCCGTATCGAGTTTCTCGACTTCATGAACAGCGTCATCGCGGCCTTTCCGGGCCGGAAGCTTCACGTCATCCTCGACAATCTCAACACCCACAAGAAGAACGAGCCCTGGCTCAAGGCTCACCCTGACGTGCAATTTCATTTCACCCCGACAAGCGCGTCTTGGCTCAATCAGGTCGAGGTATGGTTTTCGATCTTGCAGGGTCAATCACTCAGCGGCACCTCCTTCACAAGCCTCAAGCAACTTCAGGAACACATCGATGCCTACGTCAACGCGTACAACGACAAAGCCGAGCCTTTCGTCTGGACCAAGAAAAAGGTCCGCCAACG
>NZ_JBVVPQ010000212.1:0-1070 GCF_055811695.1 Bradyrhizobium sp. MI1.3
TTTTCCGGGGTTTAGCTCATGCCGGCGGGGGCGCCGATGAGCCATTCAACAGCGATATCGGCGCCTTGTTGCCGATCGCGCTATGGGGCCGGACTTCGTTGTAGTCTCTACGCCAATCCTCCATTTTCTGCCGGGCGTCGTCAAGGCTCAGGAACCAGTGCATGTTCAGGCATTCGGTTCTGAACTTGCCGTTGAAGGATTCGATGAAGCTATTGTCCGTCGGCTTGCCGGGACGTGAGAAGTCGAGCACAACGCCTCTTTGATAAGCCCAGATATCGAGATCGCGGGAGATGAACTCCGATCCCTGATCCACACGAATGCTCTTCGGGTAACCGACGGTTTTGCAGATGCGCTCCAGAGTCAGCACAACGTCCTCGCCTCGATAGCTGAACCGCGGATCGACCGCCGGCGAGAAGCGGCTGAAGATGTCGACAATCGTCAGCACGCGGAGTTTGCGGCCGGTGGCCAGCTGGTCGTGAACGAAGTCCATGGCCCAGGTCTCGTTGATCTGTTTGGCATCGGTTCGATCTTCTCGCAGCTTGGCTTTGACGCGGCGCTTGGGCGTTTTGTTGCGTAATTGCAGGCTCAATTCCCGGTACAGGCGATAGACCCGTTTGACGTTAACGGCCCAGCCCTCCCGTTGCAGCAGCACATGAATGCGCCGATAGCCGTATCTCACCCGCGTCGCGCAGATGTCCTTGATCCGGTGTTTGAGAGCGGCCTGGTCGCCGCGCTTCGACTTGTAGACGTAAAGAGCGCGATCAACCCGAAGCGTGGAGCAGGCCCGCCTGACTGACACCTTCCAGTCACTTCGCACCTTGTCGACAAGCTCGCGCTTGCGGCCAGGCCTCAGAGCTTTTTTGAGAGCACATCCTGAAGCATGGCCTTGTCCAACGACAGGTCGGCGACAATCCGCTTCAGCTTCCCGTTCTCTTCCTCAAGCTGACGCAGCCGCTTCATCTCCGAGGGCATCAAGCCTGCATACTTCTTCCGCCAGTTGTAGAAGGTTGCCTCGCTGATCCCGGCCTTGCGGCAGACCTCGGCCACCGCCGAGCCGTCTTCAGCCTGCT
>NZ_JBVVPQ010000213.1:0-1044 GCF_055811695.1 Bradyrhizobium sp. MI1.3
GCTCCATTCATTCGGGTTGCTGCGGGCCAGCTTTCGGCCCAAAGGGCAGATTGCCGAGCTGCGAGCCTACGTGCGTCAGCGCGAGCGCCTGCTAGAGTACGCGGCCTCACACATCCAGCATATGCAGAAGGCCTTGACGGAGATGAATCTTCAGCTGCACCACGTCGTCGCCGATATCACCGGTGCGACCGGCCTGCGTATCATACGCGCGATCCTTGCCGGCGAGCGCGATCCTGAGGCGCTGGCGTGCTTGCGCCATTACAGCTGCCACTCCAGCGCCGAGACGATCGCGAAGGCGCTCACCGGAAGCTACCGCGCCGAGCATCTGTTTGCGCTCGAGCAGGCACTTGCGCTTTACGACGCCTACCACGAGAAGGCATCTGCCTGCGACGCCCGGATCGAGGCTGTATTGAAGGAACTCATTATCCATAGGGGTCATGATAATGGATCAGCGCCGCCGGTCTCGCGGCGTCGGAATCGAACCGATCAGGCGAACGCTCTGGCGTTCGATGTCCGCGCGTCGTTGTTTGGGCTGCTTGGAAAGGACGTCACCACCATCGACGGCCTCGGTCCCTACCTCTCGCTGAAGCTGATCGCTGAATGCGGCGACGACCTCTCCTCGTGGCCAAGTGCAAAGGATTTTACCTCCTGGCTGGGATTGGCGCCCAGCAACAAGATCTCCGGCGGCAAAATGCTCTCGTCCCGAACGTGTCGATCCGGCGGCAGGGCGGCGGCACTTCTGCGCCTTGCTGCCGTGACCGTGGGTCGTACTGACACCGCGCTCGGCGCCTTTTATAGACGGCTTTCAGCGCGCATCGGCAAGGCCAAGGCCGTGACGGCCCGCAAGATCGCAGTTCTGTTCTACAATGCCGTGCGATACGGAATGGACTATGTTGATCCGGGGGCCTCATCCTACGAGGCGCGTTACCGGACGCGAGTGGTCAACAATTTGCATCGGCGTGCCAAGGCATTCGGTTTTGTTCTTCAACCCTTGGAGCCAAAAGTAGGTGCTGCCGTTTCTTAGGAATCGTTCTCCAGCGTCAG
>NZ_JBVVPQ010000214.1:0-1044 GCF_055811695.1 Bradyrhizobium sp. MI1.3
CGAAGTCGCGGCCTTTCGAGAACACGTCTCCAGTGCCGATCGCAGCCACCATCGCGCTCGAGATGATCGGGCCAATGCCGGGCACCGTCATCAGTCGCTCGCAGCCTTTGTCTTGACGGGCCAATGCCTCGATTTCGCTGGAGAGGTCCTCGATACGCTCATCCAGCCGGCGCCAGTCACCCGCCAGATCCTCGATGATGCGCAACATGCGAGGCGAGAGCACATCGGTGCGCGTCGCGAGGATACCCGGCAACTCGGACCGCAGGGAGCGCAGGCCTTGCCGCACGGCGATGCCCCGCTCCAGCAGGAACGCACGGATCTGATTGATGACGCCGGTGCGCTGACCGACTAATCGCTCGCGCACGCGGTGCAGCGCCTGCAGGTCGAGCTGGTCGGCGGTCTTGGTTGCGACGAACTTCATGGTCGGGCGTTGGACCGCCTCGGCGATGGCTTCCGCATCTCGGAAGTCATTCTTCTGTCCCTTCGAATAGGGGCGCACGTATTTCGCCGGCATCAAGCGGGCGTCGTGGCCAAGCGTTTGCAGCTTGCGACTGAGGTGATGCGCGCCGACGCAGGCCTCCATGCCGATCAAGCACGGCGGCAGGTTGGCGAGCCGCGTTTCCACCTGGCCGCGCGACCACTTCTGCCGCAGCACGATGCCGCCGCGCTGATTCTGGCCAATGATGTGGAACGAGTTCTTGCCGATATCGATGCCGATGACGGCGGGCGAAGCGTCGAGTTTCTGAGACATGGCGTGCTCCTTGTCTTGGGCGCCCCTTGCCAGCTTCTCGTACTGGCAGGGCCGGAGCACGGCCGGACCATTCCATTCTGATGTCCCCAGTCAAGCACACAGCGCACGGTTTCTCATCTCCACGAGGACTCATCGTGAAGTTCTTGTGCCGATGGATCGTGCAGAGGAGAAGGCGGGACTCAAAGACGTCGGTGAACAGGCTCTGATGCGCGGGTTGGATACCGCATTTCCGTTTTTTCGTCTGGGGCTGTCCCTGGTCTAGCGTCGGGCGTCGATCGGATGATCGGCCACAT
>NZ_JBVVPQ010000215.1:0-1030 GCF_055811695.1 Bradyrhizobium sp. MI1.3
GGCGGGGGTGGGCGGCGGCCGTGCCCTGCGCCGTCGCATGCCGACGCGCCCGTCACCGGTCGTATCGACGAGACACCGAACTTCATCGAGCGCTGCAAGCGCGATTGCTCAAGATTGCGCCTCGCGCGAGCGAGCTAAGTCATTGGCGCTACTCGACACTTAGAGTCGCAAAGACGCCTGCAGGGCAGGCATTCCTTGTATGGTGATGCGCGATTTCAAAACCCGACAAAAGCGATGAAATCGACAAATGCGCAAATCAGTTCAAGCGCTCAGCTGTCTGGTTTAACGTATTAGACTTTTATCGACAAAATTCTCGTTGCTGATTTTTCAACTGAGCTCATCCTGATCGCGGGTCGAAAGCCCGAAACACTAGCCGATAGCCAATCCGGTGAGCGGCAATCACAAATCTTGTCCAGGGGCCGCGCGCGTATGTCCAAGGCGCACGCCCAAAGGTGCGCGGGGCCGCCTAGTGTCGGTCATTTCGCCCCTGGACTCGCATCTTGCTCGAAAGGCAAAACACTATGCGCAGCTCAATCGCCCTCCGAACCTCGACGAATCCTAATGACCTCGGCGCCCTGCTCGCTCGCCGCGGGACGGACCTGATCCTGGCCATCGAAGACGATAATGCCTTGATTCGGTGCCACGTGAGCTCAGCGATCGCCGCAGCTATGCTGGCGCCGCTCAAAGGCAATGCCGCCGGCCAGTTCCGCCCCCTCCCCGGCAACCTGGTCGAAATCGACGCCGCCGTGACCTTGGCTGCAGCGATGAAAATGTTGGAGGCAAAGGCCACCGCGGAAAGGCGGCCGCACTTGAACTGAAAAGAGCGGTCCTGGGCGGCGTAAAAGCCGTTCGACGGGCCTAGAGTTGGCGCTCGTGCTTCCCCGGTGCTTCCCCGAGGGTAGCGCGGGCGCAATGAACGTAAAAAGGAGAAGAAATGTCGCCGCAGTTTCAAAGGTGAGCGACCCGAGACATAGGTGACAGTTCGTACCGGACACATGGGTTACACTTTCCGCTTTTGTTCTGCGGGAGG
>NZ_JBVVPQ010000216.1:0-984 GCF_055811695.1 Bradyrhizobium sp. MI1.3
GATTGCCGCGGAAGCGCTGCAACGGATCGCGATGTTCTACGCCATCGAGGATCGCATCCGCGGTCTGCCGGCGGCGCATCGGGCTGCAGTGCGGCAGACCGACACCAGGCCGTTGATCGAGGACTTCAAACCCTGGCTCGAGGCGCGGCTACTGGAAGTCTCGAAGAAATCCGGCCTTGGCAAGGCGATCCGCTACACCCTCAACCATTGGGAAGGCCTGACGCGCTTCATCGATGATGGGCGCATCGAGATCGACAGCAATACGGTCGAACGCAGCATCAAGCCGATAGGCCTGGGAAAGAAGAATTACTTGTTCGCCGGCAGTGAGGGCGGCGCCGAAACCTGGGCCACCCTCGCATCGCTCATCAACACGGCAAAGCTGCACGACATCGACCCGCGGCACTATCTGACCGATGTTCTCGAGCGCAGCGTCTGCGGACGTACAAAGTCAATCAGCTGCACATGCTGTTGCCGTGAAATTGGAAGGCCGAGCGCGATAGTTCGCAGGCAAAGCTCGCCGCCTGATCAGTTCGACGGCAGGGCATCTGGAACTTCCTGCGCATCGCTGGCGTCGTCGTAGATCTCTTCGCGGATCACGCGCAGCGTCACCTCGTGCAGATACACTTGCAGCGCACCCTCCAGCTCGGTGAACTCCGGCAGCAGGACCCGATCGACGAAGCCCCGTGACGCACGGACCATCACCGTGTTGCGTCGCTGCCGGCGATAACGAAACGGCCGCAGCCCATATCGGCGGCAAAGCGCCAGAAAAAGGTGCCGAGACCACTGGTCGGGAAGTGAGAATTGCTGTTCGATCGGTGGATCGTGGCGAGCGAGTTCCTCGACCCGGGCCCGCACCCGCTGCAGCGCGGCTTCCGCCGCAAGGCGCTCACCAGCAGTTCCGGCCCCCACGAACAACGCCTCGATCTTCCGAAGCTTCTCGCGCAGCTGCGACTCGCTGTTCATTCTGATCCCGTTGCCCGCTCC
>NZ_JBVVPQ010000217.1:0-962 GCF_055811695.1 Bradyrhizobium sp. MI1.3
TTGTGTGCCGCGATCGGAATGATGGATCAGCCCGGGACCTGGTCTTTGCGCCTTGATCGCCATTCGTAATGCGGCGAGCGGCAGTTCTGCGCGCAGATGGTCGTCCATGGCCCAGCCCACGATACGGCGGCTGTACAGATCCATGACGGCCGCCAGATACAACCAGCCCTGGTCGGTCCAGACAAAGGTGATGTCAGCGAGCCAGACCTGATTGCGCATGGCGGCCGAGAAGTTCCGGCCGAGCAGGTTCGGCGCGATCGGGAAGCCGTGCCCGCTGTCGGTGGTGCGGCATCGTCGCGGCCCGGCCGAGATGGCTCGAATGCCATGATGGCGCATCTGCCGCTCGATCCGGCCACGGCTTGCATGATGTCCCTGGGCTTTGAGTTCGACATGAATGCGCGGGCTGCCATAGCGGCCATGGCTATCGCGATGAACCCGCTGGATGCCTTCCAGCAGCGCTCGATTAGCCAAGGCCCGGAGGCTTTCCGGGCGCGACCGCCAGGCATAGTAGCCCGCGGGCGAGACGCCGAGCACACGGCACATGACCTTGACCGGATAGTCCGTGCGGCGATCCTCGATAAAACGGAACCTCATGTCCGGGGTCCAGCAAAGATCGCGATCGACTTTTTTAAAATGTCGCGCTCCAAGCGCAGCTGTTCGTTTTCCCGCTGCAACCGCGCAATCACGTCAGCTTGGTCCGCCGACGGCACCGCCGCTTGCGATGTGGGCGCCACGGCGCTGCCGCCGGCTCTCGCCGTGCCCTGCTCCGCCACCCATCGGCTCAGCACGGAGCCGTCAAGCCCGAGCTCCTTCGATACCGACTTCGCCGAGCGGCCGCTCGACAAAACCAGATCAACTGCCTGCCGCTTGTACTCGTCCGAATAAGAACGTCGCTGCCGTTTCGTCATCTGACACCTCTTGCTGTCTAAGCTATAGGTGTCCACCGATTTAGGGGAGGCTCA
>NZ_JBVVPQ010000218.1:0-940 GCF_055811695.1 Bradyrhizobium sp. MI1.3
AGTTCTCGGTGGTGATAGGGGCGGTGCCATCAAAGTGGTTCAGCGGCGTATGGCGGGAAAGATCAGCATGGGCGCGCCCGGGAGGCGCTGCCGACCGCAGCCGAGCCCCTGTAGATCCCTCTGGACCTTTTCTAGGAATAACGACGTACGTCTGTGGCCCCTTTCTAATCCATGTTGTGATATGCCCAAATCGCACTTCCGCAGGTCATGTTCTCTGGCGAGCTTGGGTACTGGCCTGTTTCCGACCTCAGTGCTTGGCTTGAAGCTGAGAGTGGCCTGTTTTCGTTTCGTGCCTGGCCTTGATCTATCTCAAAGGGAATTGGTCCGCGCCGAACATTCAATGAACGCCATGGAACGGCACCACCCACTTTCGCTCGTCTGGCTGGCGCACGTTCGACGACGAAGTCCGCCAGTTGGCGAAGTCGGATAGACGACGCGCCGACTGATGACGGTTCCTGGTCGGCGTGGTTTCCGCCTTGGCCTTACCGCCATACGATCGACGACCCATCGCGCTTCCGATCGGCATCAAGCGTCGGCGCCCATCTGGGTCTTAGCCTCGACGCAACTGATATCAATGGCAAGATATCACGATGCGGCGACCGCCTTCTCCGAACCGGACTAGCTCCGACGGCGCGAGCACTACCACCGTCCGTGGGCGAGTTCAGAAATGTAAGCTTGACAACAAACCGCAATTAGTCGTCCGTTAAGAAGCCGAATTGAGCGGGAGCGGACAGGCAAGCGTATGCGATAGCTGGATCAGGAAGAGGCACAAGAGTTCTCTGAGCCAGGCGAGGATACGGCGGAAGTTGTGTCCGACTGCTGAGAGCACGACGTTAACGGCGTCGCCGGCGCGGCCTTTGAGATAGCAGCGGCCAAGGTGACCTTCGGCCTTCAGATGTCCGATGATGGGCTCGATGGCGGAGCGGCGCCGGAGCTCGCG
>NZ_JBVVPQ010000219.1:0-917 GCF_055811695.1 Bradyrhizobium sp. MI1.3
GGCCGGGACAGGCTGGCGCACCTCGCCGATCAGCTGGACGGGGGTCTCGTCGAAGCAAACCAGCGGCCGGGCGGGATCCGGCGTCTCGGCGTAGAGATCGAGCACGTCCTCCATGCGGGCGACGTATTCGCCATCGACATGAGGAATGCACCACATGTCCCTGCGCCATGGCTTGAGATCGTTCTCGGCCAGCCGGCGGCGCACGATCTCGCCCGACAGGCTGTCGTGATCGGTGAGCTTGACCATCGTGTCGGCCAGAAGCGTCAGCGTCCAGCGTTTGTGGCCGGCGGGCGGCTTGGCGCATGCGGTCGCCACCAGCAGGGCCTCCTCCTTGCCGGTCAGCTTGCGCTCTGCGCCCGGACGCGGCTCCTCGCTCAAGGCCCGCTCCAGATTGCCTTCCACGAAGCGGCGCTTGGTCCGGCCGACGGCGGAGAGGCTGACTCTCACGGTCCGGGCAATCTCCTCGTCGCGGCCGCCCCTATCGGCCGCCAGCAAAATCTGCGCCCGCTTCAGCTTGCGGGCGGCGTGTTTGCCGCCACCGAGCATCGCCGTCAGTTCATCGCGCTCGGCTTGGCTCAATTCGACCCGATAACGTACATTCATGCCTTGCCTCCTTGTCGGAGGCCGGGACGAATCCAGCGATGAGTCAAAATCAGGCGCGCACTTCACCGAGAAGCAGGGACATTACCTGGCCTTCATCCATACCTACGCCTACATGTTCGGACGCCCACCCGCCGAAGCCGACATTCAGCGCCACTTCCGCGTCAGCCCGCCTTCGGTCCACCAGATGATTGTCACCCTCGAACGAAACGGCTTCATCCGACGTCAACCCGGCGTCCCCAGAAGCATCGAAATCCTCGTGCCGCCCGAAAGCTTGCCGATCCTCGAATGGCTCGGCATCAAAACGTCAAAATCAC
>NZ_JBVVPQ010000220.1:0-914 GCF_055811695.1 Bradyrhizobium sp. MI1.3
TGCCGTCCATGCTGATGGCGATCTTCGCGTCCAGCAGCACATCGGTGAACTCGAGGCTGGTGAACTGGCTGCCCTGGTCCGTGTTGAAAATCTCGGGCCTGCCGTGCTTCGCCAACGCCTCCTGGACCGCTTCGACGCAGAAGGCCGCCTCCATTGTGATCGAGACGCGATGGGCCAGGGCCCGTCGGCTGAACACATCGACGACCGCCGCGAGATAGACGAAACCACGCCGCATCGGAACGTAGGTGATGTCCATTGCCCACGCATGGTCGCGCCGCTCGATCTTCAATCCGCGCAACAGGTACGGGTAGATCTTGTGACCCGGTGCCGGCTTGCTCGTGTTCGGGCGACGATAGACCGCCTCGATCCCCATGCGCTTCATCAGCGTCGCGATGTGGCGGCGACCAGCGTATACGCCCTCCCGCCGCAGCAACGATCGCAGCATACGCGCTCCCGCGAAGGGATAATCGAGATGCAGCTCATCGAGCCGACGCATCAAGGCAAGGTCCTCGGCCGAAACTGGCCGAGGTTCATAGTAGACCGTGCTGCGAGCCAGCTTCAGGACCTTCGCCTGGCGCTCGATAGAAAGATCATGACCGCGGTCGATCATCGCTTTGCGCTCAGCAGGCCCGCCTTGCTGAGCGCGCCGGACAAAAAATCGTTTTCCAACGCCAGCTCGCCGATCTTGGCATGTAACGCCTTCAAATCGACCGGCGTCTCGGCCGATGTCTTGTCATGCCCAAACACGCCGGCGGCGCCCTCCAGGAGCTGGTTTTTCCAGATCGTGATCTGGTTCGGATGAACATCAAACAGTTGCGCCAGCTCCGCCAGCGTCTTGTCGCCTTTGACCGCAGCCAAAGCAACCTTCGCCTTGAATGCCGGAGAATGCGTCCGGCGGCTCTTCTTCGTCATCT
>NZ_JBVVPQ010000221.1:0-905 GCF_055811695.1 Bradyrhizobium sp. MI1.3
CTCATCTGATTTCACGCCCTCCGAACGAGAAACCTCACTCAAATCCTCTTAGAAATGAGCTCCAGAAATCAAGGACGGATTGCAAAGGTCCAATAAGGCCCCTTAGCGGCAGAGGTGAACCGGGAAGCGCTGCTATGGGAGAAGATCAAAGACAGGGTTAACGCGGATCATGCGAACTGGCCGAGTGAAGGGGATAGTCAACCCGATGTGGCGCTGCCGGCTTCTCACTTCGAAAATGTCACCGAACCCCAGCTCGACGCCGTCTCGTCCTCGCTACGCCCTGGCAAGTTCGCGACTGCATTTTGCAGCGGGAGGTGTGCGTCTGTGAGTTGGTTCAAACAGCAAGGGGGACGGCGGAGTACATTTCCGCCGTGGAGGACTTCAGCAGCTTGGCAGCACGTGAGGGTGAGCTACGCAATCGTGAGCGATCACTGCAAACCGTCGGCAGGTTATCTGAGACTTCTAAGCGAGGCCGCCGGTCCACGCGGTGGAAAAGCACCGGGTCAAAATGGACAAGTAAAATATCGGGCCAGCCCCGGTGTCGAAGTTTTAGCGCTAAATTCGTCCGGATGGCGAAAAGGGCCGCTGGCTGCTGCGTCGACCTTCCACCCTGGGACATCACCGGACTCGGGCGTTCACCTCCGTCGGAAAGCGCGCGGTCACGTTGGCGGTCATTGTTCGAACCCGAGCAAGCGGCGATCAGTCCCAGCCAACCAAACAGACTTGCCCGTGGCATCGAAGCGCGGGCGTCGACAGTGGACGAAGCGCGATCTTGGCGGATTGGCTCCTGCCGATGTCATAGAGATTTGCAAATGGGGAACACCGGCCGCCGACCTACTTGACGTAGATCATTCGTTCCTTAGTGGCCCGCAGGCTGCGGATGTAATAGCCTTGTGCCTGAACGG
>NZ_JBVVPQ010000222.1:0-867 GCF_055811695.1 Bradyrhizobium sp. MI1.3
AAAATCGACAAGGAGATCGCCGGCTTTAGGCGCAACAGAGCGCACGATGACGTGCACACCGCCACTACCACAGCACTGACCTCTTCGCGAAACACCTTGCGGCGCACCTACGGAACAGCATTACATCGGAGAACTTCGCGGAACGAAACGGCTCATCAGTCTTTCTCTGACCTTCGGGAGGTGCCCATGACTTCTCAAGCCATAGAAGGCGCATGTGCGTTCGCCTGGCGGAACTACTTGCTGCGCCATAGTGGTATTAGTGAGAACGATAACAGGCGATCCGCCCTCTTTCGCTACGTCACCAATCTTCGCGATGCTGGCGAATATGATTTCGATCTCTTGCAGATAGCAGCGGTCGCTTACCTGAAAAAGCTGGACGAACTGCATGACGACCGACATGCGAGACTCGCCGCAGATCAGGCTTTAGCCGAGGGGTTAGCATCACGTAGTGCACAACCTGGCAGGTCGCTTTGGGCTTAATCACCCGAGCAGAAGGAGCAAGCAGCCATGGTAGACAACATCTCTAATTCAGGCCGTTTCGCGCGCGACGCCCAAAAGCGCACAACCGCAGCGACAGAAATCGGTATGATTGCCTTGAAGCCAATTATGCATTTTCAGGTCTCAATTCTGAGGATGTGGGCCGACAGCATCGAAAGGTTTGCGGGCAATTACGAAAAGGGATTCGAAGAAACCGTGACGGCAGTCGAGGAACAGTCCGACAAGGATCGCGTCGCGTAAATCAACGCAATCGTTCGGCGGAGTCGGAGTTGGGCCATTCGCGTCGATTTTGCCCGCGTCTTCTCGATGTCCGCTCTGGCCCCGACTGCCGACGTGCCGGACACGATGGCGATCTTCGCCTTCGGGCCA
>NZ_JBVVPQ010000223.1:0-854 GCF_055811695.1 Bradyrhizobium sp. MI1.3
CCCACCGCCATGGCCGCCGCCATGGCCGCCTTTCGCCAGTACCGCTCCCGCCAGCATGCACGCAAATGCCACCGCGGCAATTCGAATGACCGGTCGCACCATTGTACCCTCCCGCGCAGACCCCTGCCATTGAGGCATCGGAACTGGCGGGAGTTGGAACCGACAGGACTGCCGAAAGTTCCCGGTCGTTAGCTGCGCAGGCTCTCCGCCTCCGGCACGATCTTGCCGGGGTTGAAGATGTTCTGCGGATCGAGCGCATGCTTCAGCGCCCGCATCGCATCCAGCGCTTCCGGCCCGAGCTCGGCCCTGAGATATTTCTGCTTGCCCTGGCCGATGCCGTGCTCGCCGGTGCAGGTGCCGTCCATCGCCTGCGCCCGCTCGACCAGGCGGTGCATGAATTCCTCGCCGCGCGCCATCTCGTCGGCATCGTTGGTGTCGCAGACCAGCGAGCAGTGAAAATTGCCGTCGCCGACATGACCGACGATCGGCGACAACAGATTGAGGCGCTTGAGGTCTTCCTCGGTCTCGCCGACGCATTCCGCAAGCCGCGAGATCGGCACGCAGACGTCGGTCGCGACCACGCCGATGCTGTCGCCGGGCCGTAGCGCCTTCACCGACCAATAGGCGTCGTGCCGTGCCTGCCAAAGTTTTGTGCGATCCTCCGGCTTGGTGGTCCAGGAGAAATCACCGCCGCCGCAATCCCTGGCGATCTCGCCGAACGCCTTGGACTGCTCGGCCACCTCGATCTCGCTGCCGTGGAATTCCATCAGCAACAGCGGCGTCTCCGCCAGCGTCAGCTTCGAATAGGCGTTGCAAGCCTTCACCTGCGCGGCATTGAGCAGCTCAATGCGCGC
>NZ_JBVVPQ010000224.1:0-832 GCF_055811695.1 Bradyrhizobium sp. MI1.3
CATTGGCCCGATCATCTCGAGCGCGATGGTGGCTGCGATCGGCACTGGAGACGTGTTCTCGAAAGGCCGCGACTTCGGCGCCTGGCTTGGACTGGTGCCGAAGCAGATATCGACCGGCGACCGCACGATCCTCGGCAAGATATCAAGGCGCGGCAATCGCTACCTGCGCGCGCTGTTTGTGCAGGCCGCGTGGGTTGTGCTGGTCAAGGTCAAGGGTTGGGAGCGCTATGGCCTCAAATCTTGGATCGAAGCCGCCAAGAAACGATTGCACCACAACGTGCTGGCGATTGCGCTCGCCAACAAGCTCGCCCGGATCGCCTGGGCGGTTCTCAACAAGGGACGCGCCTTCGAGTGCGTCAACACGGAGGAGACGGCGTCCCGAGCTGCCTGATCCTCGCACCGTGCTCGGGGCCGTCAAGGCGCGGCCTGACCGCGGTAGAGCAAGACGTCAGGACAGCACGACGGCCGGCCTTGACGGCCCTTGCGCGCGGCGCGTCTGCGCGCGCAGGCCGGGACAAAGGAACGACCGCCAGGCACGAACTAAGGAACAGCACGAGGTGAGGTGCGATCGATGACGTAACCAACATCCCTTACCCGCCGAGGTCTGCGAGAGGAATGAGACAACGATGGAGGATCGGTCTTCCCGGCGCATGCGAACACTGGTGACCCGAATGGCCCGTTCGAGGCCTGTCCGCTAATTAGCTCGAATGCGCGCTGATATCCATGATGGCCCGGAGCACAACACGCTCCAATCAGAGGCCGGATACATTGATGCAAGACCGCATCTGCCAGGTTGACGAAACCTCTTGCAACGCGCGGCCGGACCATACAT
>NZ_JBVVPQ010000225.1:0-821 GCF_055811695.1 Bradyrhizobium sp. MI1.3
CGTCTGGACCAAGAAAAAGGTCCGCCAACGCCGCTTCAAAGGCCGCCGTATCACTCAGCTCTGATTCCGGGTACTAGGACCTGGCTCGAGAGCCGAGACGGGCAAAAGCTGATCCTCGAACAGATCTATCGCACCGTGACGGGTGGACATATCGAGGGGCCCGGCGCCGTTGCCGTACCCTCCAGCGATGGCCGTCTCCATGTGCCCACACTCAAAAGCGAGACCTGGACGGGGAAGGGGGGGCGTCCTGATCGGGCGCTCCCCCTATGACAAACCCAATCTGCGTCCGGTTGCAGCCGAGCAAGTCAGGTCGGCATCTGATGCAGATCCGACCGCGGCGTTCCTCGATAGTTGCCTAGCCATGCAGTACAGCTTTAATGCCGCCGAGAAATCGCACGGCGAACTTGCTGTCGACCATCCCACGTTCTTTGCCAAAGGCATTCTGATCGTGGTGCCCGATGCGATGTGGCCGGCCGCCTTCGCCGACCGTGGCGTGGTGATGTCGGTCGAGGATGTCAAGTGCCATTCGCGCTGGACCGGGGGCAAGGACCGCGCCAAAGAGGACACATCGCTTGAATGCGTCGGCATCCTCCAGGCAACCGAGGTGTTCGCTCCGGGGTCGCTGGTTGCAGTCCCGCCCGATGAACAGAAAAAGCTCGATGGCGACTTCGACGGGGATACGGTCATTGTATTTGACCGTGCGCCAGAGCCGCTCGACAAACACGTTGTCGCGCCAGGCGCCCTTGCCGTCCATGCTGATGGCGATCTTCGCGTCCAGCAGCACATCGGTGAACTCGAGGCTGGTGAACTGGCTGCCCTGG
>NZ_JBVVPQ010000226.1:0-819 GCF_055811695.1 Bradyrhizobium sp. MI1.3
ATCCCGCCCGGCCGCTGGTTTGCTTCGACGAGACCCCCGTCCAGCTGATCGGCGAGGTGCGCCAGCCTGTCCCGGCCGGCCGATGCATCGGTCCTAAAGGCATCGGCGCCGGATGAGATGTTCACGAGCGTTGCCGGCCCGCGGGCCTATCTGAACGCTCGCCGATGAAGGCTGACGGCGCGTGGGCTGCTCGCTCGACCGAGAAGCGGGTTCGGAGCTAGCAGAGACGCTGATCGTCATCTGGCGGTCCGTTTTCGAACTACTGTTTGGGCGACGATGCGCCGATTGATCTTCACCTTCCAGGCGATCTGTGCAGCCGAGAGATTCCGCTTCCTCATGGTCTGCTTCAGAAAAGCATATTCCTTCTCGCCATACAGATAGCCCATTCGGTAGGCATGCTCGATGAAATCATTGTTGGCGTTCGCCGTGAGATCCTTCGCAATCCTCTTCAGGCCGTCGAAGAGGTTCCCTGTGTCGATTCGAATGAAGCGGTTGATGCAGACGTTTCCGACATAGGTCGTGTTACCATTGAGATGGTTGCGTACGTAGCAGTGCTCCTTGATGCCCTGGCCGCAGGGACACTGATCGAATTCGTCACTAATTTCGACAGCGATAAGAGACCATTCCCTGCGGGCGACATCGAAGCTACGCGAGACGGACAGAGGCAGGATGTGGGCCTTTAGTCTTTCGAAGTTGTGCCCCTCCATTCCGCTTCCTCGATTAGCAAATGCGCG
The DNA here is from genome assembly GCF_055811695.1 of Bradyrhizobium sp. MI1.3. Lineage (NCBI taxonomy): Bacteria > Pseudomonadati > Pseudomonadota > Alphaproteobacteria > Hyphomicrobiales > Nitrobacteraceae > Bradyrhizobium > Bradyrhizobium sp. MI1.3. Next base: position 735 of record NZ_JBVVPQ010000226.1, read on the forward strand.
AGAGTCGGGGGGGATGTCCCGGGTTCTGTTGAATTTCTGAAGAGGTCGGCGTTGCCCACCTTGAGCCGGTAGGCTCGGGGTGCTG
>NZ_JBVVPQ010000227.1:0-769 GCF_055811695.1 Bradyrhizobium sp. MI1.3
CTGTTCGGCAAATAGGATCAGGGCAAAGCGGGCGGCGCCGGGGATCCTGTTGTCTTTTTCGTCCCGGAGAAGCACCAAGAGTTTTGCGATGCTTGACATGCCCGTGCCAGCGATAATGCCCAATTCGGCCATATGAGCCCGCAGAGCATTTGCAGTCTGGCTGCGCTGCCTCATTAGCATCAAAATCATACTGGCTGCTTGTTGTCGGCAGTCTTCACCCCGGTACGAACCGCATTGTCGGGCGGGTGACCGCCTCACGAATGGCTTCAGCATCCGCCACGTCTATCTTGTTACGTTTGACGTAAGGCTTCACGTAAGCTGGCGGCATCATGCGGACAGAGTGGCCCAGTGCCGCTATCTCGCGCGCCAGTGATGGCCACTCGCACAGGCCTCCATACCTACCAAGCAAGCTGGGAGGCTCCGAAAGAAGGGTAGAACCTGCGATCGCCGCAATGTGCGACGAACCACGACTTTCCCGTTTTCGGGGGTGCCGTGAACTTGAAAGATCGACTTGGCCAAATCCAAACCCACTGTGATAATTTTCTCCATGGAACGGTCCTTCCTTTGTGGCGCCTCTCTGCGCGACCACGTTAGGCACTCTGCCGGTTCGAAGGGCCGTCCCACACCATCACTTTTGATGAAGTTAAAGCGTCGGCTCGCGTTGGTTTCACAAAGGAATCAATATGATGCAGCGAGCCCTACGTCCGTCGGCCTTGGTCCCTCGCGGATTTGACGTGGAAAGCGCCTTTTGTGATGGCGCTACGACCGT
>NZ_JBVVPQ010000228.1:0-757 GCF_055811695.1 Bradyrhizobium sp. MI1.3
TTGTGCCTCTTCCCGATCCAGCTATCGCATACGCTTGCCTGTCCGCTCCCGCTCAATTCGGCTTCTTAACGGACGACTAGCTATGGGCCGACGGGCGCTGTTCCAGCAGGGCGTAGTTGCGTTGCTCGGAGTCGTCCGCCGGTATGTTGTCGATGCGCACCAAGAGACGTCGGCTGCTAACCGGTCCACTCACTCCAATGCTCCGAATTCGACGGCGTCGAAGCTGCGCAACGGTCCGCGCTGATGGATCACCTCGCCCTTGTAGAAACCGGCGTATGTTCGAATCGGGCGTTGTCGTGGAATCGCCGCGACAGAAGGCTGCGGTGCAAGGACGACCGATTCACACATGGAAGGCATTGCGGGCCCATCTTCGCATCGTGGACGAACGCTCGCTTGCGCCACTTGGCGACCGTCCTCTGCTTTAGCACCCTGCCGGGCGGCTAACTCTTGGAGCGGAGCCGTCGAGCGCTGTATTGCAACTCGGACCGCGAGCGTGACCGTGGCGCGGGCCGACCGCGCGATACAAGCTGCATAAATTTCAGCGCGTTTGCCGACCACGTGGAATCGAACATCGTCTCACCAAGACAATCACCAGTGACCAATCGTCAAGTTGAACGCATGAACCGAAGCCCCCGAGGAAGCCACCGTACGCCGATATCACTCACACAAGCAGCTCAAGAAGTAACCCTACGCGGTAGGCCGCAGCGCGCTGATCTTTCCAGTTAACCGTTAGAACTCGTCGGACTCCTCGGTTTTC
>NZ_JBVVPQ010000229.1:0-756 GCF_055811695.1 Bradyrhizobium sp. MI1.3
AGGCTGAGCCGGGCATCACCTCGGCGCATGCGAGCATTCGGGCAAGAACCGTCTGGACGATTGTCCTCGGCTTTGCCGCCGATCCACTGATGCGTTGGAGTTGGCCGGACCCTGGACAATATGTTGGCAGCATGACTCAGTTCATCGAGGCTTGTGGCGGACGGGCATTCGAGCATGGCACAGCATACGTCACGGGAGAGAGCCGCGCCGCGGCCCTGTGGTTGCCTCCCGGCGTCCAGCAAGATGAGGATGCACTGGACACCATCATGGCGGTGTCCCTGCGCCCGGAAATCAGCGAACATATGGCACACGTGCGCCAGGGAATGGCCGAACATCATCCGTCCGAGCCACATTGGTATTTGCCCCTCATCGCCGTCGATCCGAACTGGGTCGGACGAGGGCTTGGCACATTGCTGATGAAGTACGCTCTTCAAAGATGTGATGAGCAGGGCGTCGCAGCCTACCTTGAAAGTTCGAATCCTGAGAACATTCCGCTTTACCAACGACACGGATTCAAGATTATTGGAGAGATACAGCACGGCTGCTCGCCGCCACTCACGCCGATGTTGCGAAAGGCGAATTGAGCGGAATTCGGCGACGCTTCGCATGCTTCGGCTCCGAGAGCGTCCTTGCACGCTCCGAGCTGAGGCGCATTGCCTCATCCAGAATGTTCTGGGCAAGTTCTCGGTGGTGATAGGGGCGGTGCCATCAAAGTGGTTCAGCGGCGTATGGCGGGAAAGATCAGCATGGGCGCGC
>NZ_JBVVPQ010000230.1:0-738 GCF_055811695.1 Bradyrhizobium sp. MI1.3
CGCGGCCGGGCGAGCCGCCAGTAGGTGCGCAGGATGCCCAGCAGCTGGGGCGACAGCATCACGTTGCGATCCTTCGCGCCCTTGCCGTGGCGCACCTGGATGACGCCGCGGGCGCTGTCGATGTCTTCGATCCGCTGTCCCGCGACCTCGGAGGCCCTGGGGCCGGCCGCATAGGCCGTGGTGAGCGCGGCGCGGCTCTTCAGGCTCGACTCCGCCTCGAGGAACTGCACCACTTCGTCGGCGCTGAGAACGACCGGCAGCTTGCGGGGCTCTCGCGCATAGGGAATGCGCTCCGGGATGAGCGCCTCGCCGAGCGTGACGCCGTAGAAAAACCGTAGCGCACAGACGATGATCTGGTTCAGCGCCGGCCATGAGATGTCGGTCGAGACCAGATGCACCTGGAAGGCGCGGACGTCTTCCAGCTCCAACCGCTCAGGCGATCGGCCGAAATAGCGGCTGAACTTCGAAACCGCGCCGATGTAGGATCGCTGCGTCGCCGGCGACAGACTGCGGACGGTCATGTCCTCGATGATGCGGCGGCGAAGAGGCTCAAATCGGCCATCTCGATACCCTGTCTGAGGGGGGCTCCAACACCCACATCCTCTCAGCAGGAGGCGATCTACGCCACCTCGCCACGCACGCCGCGACAGCGGCTTCGTTCAATCCACAAACGAAAATTGCAAGGTTCGGGGGCCTCAAGCCCCCAATCCCTGCAATCTCAAATGCCGCCCCAACCGG
>NZ_JBVVPQ010000231.1:0-729 GCF_055811695.1 Bradyrhizobium sp. MI1.3
TTTCTGACGGCAACCAAAATCTCTCTGTCGAGCTTCTCTATGCGGGTTGTAAGCAGCTCAATCTGTTCAGCGAATAGAATCAGGGCAAAGCGGGCGGCGCCGGGGATCCTATTGTCTTTTTCGTCCCGGAGAAGCACCAGGAGTTTTGCGATGCTTGCCATGCCTGTGCCAGCGATAATGCCCAATTCGGCCATATGGGCACGCAGGGCATTTGCAGTCTGGCTGCGCTGCTTCATCAGCATCTCTCGCGTTCGCAAAATCATGCTGGCTGCTTGTTGTTCGGCAGTCTTCACGGGCACGAACCGCATTGTCGGGCGGTTGACCGCCTCACAAATGGCTTCAGCATCCGCCGCGTCGGTCTTGTTTCGTTTGACGTAAGGCTTCACGTAGGCTGGCGGCATCATGCGGACAGAGTGGCCCAACGCCGCTATCTCGCGTGCCCAGTGATGGGCACTCGCACAGGCCTCCATACCTACCACGCAAGCTGGAAGGCTCCGAAAGAAGGGCAGAACCTGCGATCGCCGCAATGTGCGACGAACCAAGACTTTCCCGTTTTCGGCGATGCCGTGAACTTGAAAGATCGACTTGGCCAAATCCAAACCCACTGTGATAATCTTCTCCATGGAACGGTCCTTCGTTTGTGGCGCCTCTCTACGCGACCACGTTAGGCACTTTTGATGCCGGTTCGAAGGGCCGTTCCACACCATCACTTTTGATGAAGTTCAAGCG
>NZ_JBVVPQ010000232.1:0-692 GCF_055811695.1 Bradyrhizobium sp. MI1.3
CTGACCTCGCGCGGACTGTATTTTCGTCGCGAGGCCGGCATCGACAACGCATCATCCAATCCGGCATCGACCTACGCGGATCAACTCAAGAAGGGGGTCTCAAACGGCATCATCGGCGACCAACAGGAAGCGCAGACGTTCCAACCGGCACCGGCGCAGCCCGAATCCCCAAAGCCGGCAAGCAATCCCTTCACCGCCCCGCAGCGGGCGGAGCCGGCTGGCTCGCAACTCGAGTCGGAGCGGCTGTGGCGGGCGCGTCTTGAGCGGGAGGCACATGAACAATATCTGCGGGAGCGGCAGCGCGAGCGGATGGCGCGCGTGCAGGCGAACAATGCGGCCTATGACTCACCGCTCGCCGTCAATGTCAGCAAGCTGCAAACAACGAGCGCACCGGTCAACAATGCGCCACCATCGCAGACGACCATAACACCCGGTCCTGCACACGGCCCGCCCGATCTTTATGCGGCGGCGCGTGGGGCGGGCCTCAGTACCCAGACCATCGATCCGAACAGGCAAGCTGCAAAAGAGCAGTTTTTCAACGCGGACCTCAAGAAGCTCGGCTACATTCAGACCAAGGTGGCCACGCCGACATCCGCCTACGAACTGAAACGCGGCTCCGTCATTCCCGCGACGCTGATCACCGGCATCAACTCCGATCTTCCCGGTCGCATCACCGCCCAGGTCAGCCAAAA
>NZ_JBVVPQ010000233.1:0-691 GCF_055811695.1 Bradyrhizobium sp. MI1.3
GACGAAAAGCAGTGCATCCTGGTGCTGATCGGCGCGACGCCGGAAGGCCGCAAGGAACTGGTCGGCTTCACCGATGGGGCCCGCGAGAGCGCGCACGACTGGCGCGATCTGCTGCTCGATCTGAAGCGGCGCGGGCTCGGCGTGCCGCCGCGGCTCACCATCGCCGACGGCGCACTCGGGTTCTGGAAGGCCGCCGGTGAGGTCTGGCCGAAAACGCGCGAGCAGCGCTGTTGGGTGCACAAGACCGCCAACGTGCTCGGCAAACTGCCGAAGAACCAGCACCCGAAAGCCAAACGCGCGTTGCAGGAGATCTGGATGGCCGAAACCAAGGCCACAGCCGAGCTGGCGTTCGAGGCATTCATCGAGAGCTACGCGTTGAAATACGACAAGGCGGCCGACTGCCTGGCCAAGGATCGGGATACGCTGCTGGCATTCTACGACTTCCCGGCCGAGCATTGGAAACACTTACGGACCACCAACCCCATTGAAAGCACCTTCGCCACCGTGCGCCATCGCACGATCCGATCGAAGGGCTGTCTGTCCAACAGGACTGCCCTAGCAATGGTCTTCAAATTGCTTGAGGGCGCACAGAAAAGCTGGCGACGGCTCGACGGACACAACCAGTTGCCAAAACTTCTTCTCGGTGTGACATTCAACGACGGGATCGAGGTCATCGCCAAGCCGACCGACC
>NZ_JBVVPQ010000234.1:0-690 GCF_055811695.1 Bradyrhizobium sp. MI1.3
GCCTTGTCGCGCGGCTTGCGCGGCCGCGCCGGCAAGATGGCGGTGCCGTAATGCGCCGCCATCTCCGCGTAGGTACGATTGATCTGCGGGTCGTACAGGCTCGCCTTAATGACCGCGACCTTGGTGTTGTCGGGCACCACCAGCGCCGGTATGCCGCCGATCGCCGCGAAGGCGCCAACATGGGCGCTGATCCAGTCGGCGAGCCCCTGCGTCCACGTCGCCTGCGCGTAGGTGAAGCTCGATGCGCCGAGCACGGCGACGAAGATCTGCGCCGTTCTGCGCTCACCGGTCAGGCGGTCGACCACCACCGGCACGCCATCGCCGGCATAGTCGACGAACAACTTGTCGCCGGCCGCATGGGCCTGGCGCATCGTCACCGACAGGCGGCCCTCCCAGGCGCGGTAGAGCTCACAGAAGCGCGAGTACCGGTATCCGCCGGGCTCGGTGGCGATATATTCCTCCCACAGGATCGACAGCGTCACGTGCTTGCGTTTGAGCTCGCGGTGCACGGTCGCCCAGTCGGGCTCGGCGATGCGGCGGTGACCCTGACGGTTGCCATTGCCGGTCTTCGCGAACAGGCGAAGTTCCAGAACCGTGTCGGTGACGTCGTCTGGCAACGGCCAGCTCAAGCCCGCGGCCTCGAACCGCCGGAGCGCCAGGCGCACCGTCGAGGGCGCCGCGCCCACCCGT
>NZ_JBVVPQ010000235.1:0-666 GCF_055811695.1 Bradyrhizobium sp. MI1.3
CGCCCCGCCGATGTAAAGCTCCCCCACCGCCCCGAACGGAACGGGCGCACCATGACCGTCCAGCAGATAGACCCGCGTGTTCGCAATCGGGCGGCCGATCGGGACAACTGACCCGTCAAACTCATCGGGGCAGTTCCACGCCGTCACGTCGATCGCAGCTTCGGTCGGACCGTAGAGATTGTGCAGGCCGGTCCAGGGCAATACGCGCCGAGCCTTGTGCACACTGGCGGCAGCAAGCGCCTCGCCGCTGCACACAAGACGCCGCAGCGATCTGCAGTGCTCAACTCCCTTCGCATCCAAGAAGCTGACCAGCATGGACGGCACGAAGTGGACCGTCGTGATGCGCTGGCTGATGATCAAGTCGACCAATGCATCGGGATCTTTGTGCGCACCCGGAGGCGCCAGCACCAGGGTCGCACCTTCAAGCAGCGTCCAGAAGAACTCCCAGGCCGAGACGTCGAAGCCAAACGGCGTCTTCTGCATCACGATATCCGTTGCCTTGAGACCATAGGCCCTTTGCATCCAGATCAAGCGATTGATGATGGCCTGATGTTCGTTCTGAGCTCCTTTGGGCGCGCCTGTTGATCCGGAGGTGTAGATCACATAGGCGAGGTGGCGCGAGGTCAGGCCGAGGGCGCGTGGGTCCGGATTGGATTCCGGCAGGTT
>NZ_JBVVPQ010000236.1:0-663 GCF_055811695.1 Bradyrhizobium sp. MI1.3
CTAGGGACGCCTTCCACTCTCACCTTGGACCAGGAATGGTCTGAATTCCTTGCATTCCTTGTCAACGAGGGAGGATTGTCGCCTGAACACGATGCAACCATGGAAATTCGGCCGGGTGATTTCGCTGCGCTCGCGAGCGCTGCTTTCGGTGCATGGAAAATCGGTGTACCGGCGCTTGAGGAAATCTTCCAACTGTTCATTCGCCATATTCGCGCGGGCAAACTATACGTACCTAAGAAGGTTTCGGCGCTCTGTGTCTATTACACTCGGGAGTCCACTAGCCTAGCAACTCCATGGCACGCTGCTTTCGAGAGCGTCGTTGAAGGGCCCCCTCTTCCTGGCGACCATCGTTCCCTTCTGAAGCATCCAAATGTGACCGTTCTCGCGGAGGACCTCTCACATCGGCTTCCCGGGGAGGCAGAGTTGGTCCCGGCTGTCTGAACAGGGTCGGGTCGACAGGTGGAGCCTCTGCCGGGGTTAGGCTGCCATGCGGACTTGTGCCGGAGCTGCAACGTCGTGGCCTGTTCCGCACGGAGTACAAAGTCGTCCGTGAAGAGCGGCTAAGCGACTGAGCCAGAATCGCATTTGTCTTTGTGGACTGTTTTGGGATTGCAGGGTTTTGATGCTTCGGGCATCGGAACCTTGCGATTTCGTTTTTAGATT
>NZ_JBVVPQ010000237.1:0-662 GCF_055811695.1 Bradyrhizobium sp. MI1.3
GAGACCGAGACCACGCTGGCGACGATCTGGGCGGAGCTTCTCGGTGTGGCGCGGGTCGGGCGCCACGACAACTTCTTTGACCTCGGTGGACACTCGCTGCTAGCGCTCCAAGTGCTTGAGCAACTCCGGCGGCGAGGTTTGATCCTCGATCTTTCCGTGCATTTCACCAATCCTCGTCTCGATCAGTGCGCCGAGAAGCTGCGCTCCGCATCGAAGAACCATCGAAAATCTGCGAGCCAACTTATTCCCCTTCGACTTGCGAACAGTCAGCCACTTATCCTCTGTCACGCCCTTGGCGGAGGGCTGAACATCTATGAAGACCTCGCGCGGGCGCTGCCAGCTACACAGACCATCTACGGTATACATGCTCTAGAGTTCGGTCACGAACTCCTGAAGGTGGGTTCGCTCGAAGAGATTGCCCAAGTCTATGCTCGGGCTATTGTTCCTGTGCTGCCGGACATGGCTTGTACGCTCGCTGGATGGTCCTTTGGCGGTGTGCTCGCCCACGCCGTTGCTGGGATACTAATCTCTGCAAACGTGAGGGTCGATTTAGTGGCAATGATCGATAGTGCCCATCCGTCGGCGCTAGGGACGCCTTCCACTCTCACCTTGGACCAGGAATGGTCTGAATTCCTTGCATTCCTTGTCAACGAGGGAGGATT
>NZ_JBVVPQ010000238.1:0-642 GCF_055811695.1 Bradyrhizobium sp. MI1.3
CCGCGCTCACCACGGCCTATGCGGCCGGCCCCAGGGCCTCCGAGGTCGCGGGACAGCGGATCGAAGACATCGACAGCACCCGCGGTGTCATCCAGGTGCGCCACGGCAAAGGCGCGAAGGATCGCAACGTGATGCTGTCGTCCCAACTGCTCGGCATCCTGCGCACCTACTGGCGGCTCGCCCGGCCGCGGCTTTATCTGTTCCCTGGGCGTGACGAAGGTCACCCGATTGATCCGACCGAGTTGCATGCCGCCTGCCGCTCGGCGGTCAAGGCTGCGGGCCTGACCAAGCGCGTCACGCTGCACACGCTGTGCCACAGCTTCGCGACACATCTTCTGGAGAACGGAATCGACATCCGGATCGGCCAGGTTCTGCTCGGGCACAATAATCCGTCGTCGACGGCGCGCTACACGCAGGTCGCCACCCATACGATCCGGGCGACCCAGAGCCCGCTCGACCGCCTGTCGCTGGAGGTGACGCCACCGGCATGACAACGGCTCCGGGATCCGGCTTATGACCCCCCGACGTCCGCCCGCACCGACCCGCCATTGACATTGCCGATATCTTGCGCCGGCATGGCGACGCCTATCGTCGTGACCATGCCGGTCATCACGGTCGCGTCGAGCGGCGGGTGATGAGCGC
>NZ_JBVVPQ010000239.1:0-637 GCF_055811695.1 Bradyrhizobium sp. MI1.3
TGCTGTCAGCAGGCGCTGCACCGGATCGGCGAGGATGTGAGCGAACGACTGGATATCGTCCCGGCCCAGTTCCGGGTCCTGGTCGTAAGGCGGCCGAAGTATGCCTGCCGGGCCTGCGAGACCATGGTGCAGGCACCGGCGCCAGCGCGGCTGATCGAGGGCGGGCTACCGACCGAAGCCACCGTGGCGCAGGTACTCGTCGCCAAATATGCGGACCATCTGCCGCTGTATCGGCAGGCTCAAATTTACGCCCGCCAGGGCCTCGAGCTGGATCGCTCGACCCTGGCCGATTGGGTCGGGCGGGCAGCCTTCCTGTTGCGGCCGGTGCATGAGCGACTGCTCGCGAGGCTGAAGCAGTCGACAAAACTGTTTGCCGACGAGACCACCGCCCCGGTGCTCGATCCCGGACGCGGCCGCACCAAAACCGGCCAGCTCTGGGCCTATGCCCGCGACGACCGGCCCTGGGGCGGCACGGACCCGCCCGCCGTCGCCTATGTCTACGCTCCCGATCGCAAGGCCGAACGGCCGATCGTCCACCTCGCGGGTTTTGCCGGCATCCTCCAGGTCGACGGCTATGCCGGCTATCGGGTCCTGGCCGAGCGCGGTGACGTAGAACTGGCGTTCTGCTGGTCCCATG
>NZ_JBVVPQ010000240.1:0-626 GCF_055811695.1 Bradyrhizobium sp. MI1.3
TCGACTTGCAACGAATTCCCGAGAAAAGCCACCAGGGGATCGCCAGGATCAACCACCTCGATCTTCACGGCCTGATGCCAAGGATGACCATTGAAGTAGCCGCCGACCAGATCGAGATAGTCCGGCCAAGTGTAGAATGTGTCCGTCGCCGAATGAACGCCGAGGAACCCGCGACCCGAGCGCACAAAGTTGAGAAGAGCTCTCTTTTGCGCCTCGCTCATCGGAAGTTCTCCGGTTGTGTAGAACATCACTGCCGCGTAGCGCTCGAGGTTTTCGGTAGAAAATTCGGACGTGTCTTCCGTTGCAGTGACTTCAAAAACACCCGAATTGCTTCCGAGCTGGGTCAGGATTACCTTGGAAAGCGGTATGACATCATGCCGGTAGCCGGCGGAGTATGTGAAATAGAGGATGCGCTCTGGCGGACGCTCCGCATGCGCGCCGAGTGGTCGGATTGCCGCCGCGCCGCCGAGGAGCGCGATGAACTCACGTCGCCTCACAATCGCCTCCGCCAACGCCAACGAACCATGTTTTGAAGAAGCCTAGCACAGATCAGCCCAGCACCGGCCTTGGGGCATCGCCCTCTGGCGTCCTATGCAACGCTGCTGGCCCATCAGCGAAGTGGCGAA
>NZ_JBVVPQ010000241.1:0-620 GCF_055811695.1 Bradyrhizobium sp. MI1.3
CCCACCGCCCCGAACGGAACGGGCGCAGCAAGACCGTCCAGCAGGTAGATCCGCGTGTTCGCGATCGGTCGGCCAATCGGGACAATGGCTCCATCAAAGTCATCCAAGCAACTCCAGGTCGTCGCGCAGACCGTCGTTTCGGTAGGTCCATAGGCGTTGACAATAGATGCGGCAGGCAGCCGTCGGATGAGTTCAGCCTTCGGCAGCTCTCCAGCAAGAATGAGAGCTTGCAACGCAAAATATTCCACATTCCTGATTTCCTGAAGCAAGGCTGGAGGCAACGTCGCATGGGTGATGGCTTCGCTTCGCAGATAATCCGATAGCTTGGTACTCGCTTGACGGAGCTCATCCGCAGGCAAATGCAATACGGCTCCTGAGCCAAACGCCATAACAATTTCCCAGGCGCTGGCATCAAAACCAACGGAGGCAAACTGCACCACTCGGCTGTTTGAACAAACGCCAAAAAGCCCGATCTGAGCCAGCCCCAGATTGACCAATCCGCGATGCTCGACCATGACGCCCTTGGGCGTACCGGTTGATCCTGAGGTGTAGATCACATAGGCGAGGTGGCGCGAGGTCAGGCCGAGGGCGCGTGGGTCCGGATTGGATTCCGGCAGGTT
>NZ_JBVVPQ010000242.1:0-617 GCF_055811695.1 Bradyrhizobium sp. MI1.3
AGGACTAAACCGCTCGCGCGGTAGAACGCCGCGGCTGGCGACACGGCGAAGCAATAGGCGACAACTCATCGTGACGAGCGGGGCAATTAGCCCGTAGCTGGCGATGATCCGATGATCGAGGACGTGCTGATCTGGAAGTTCGTGGCGGAGCACCAACCATTGCACAAGAGCCAACTCGAACCCTCGATCGCGATTGTGTGCAACGTCGCGCTCGTTGGACCCAGTCCAGGAATCTCGACGTAAGCAGGGTTACAAATGCGGTGATGCTCTTGACGAGCAGTTCGAAACAGTTTCGGCTCTGATAGCTCCGGGGGCTTTCCAGCCGCCAGAGATCAGTTTGCCTCATGGCCTTCGAATATCGAGGAGCTCACGTTTAGATTGTGTGGTGTGGTATTTTTGCTATAGCCAAGCCATTGAAAGTACAGGTGCCGCCAAACATTAAATCCCCATAGGCGATCGTCCTGATCGTCTGAAGGTTGTTCGACGCGACTAGCTCGATCACGCGGCATTGTCCTACGTCCCCCCAGCGCGGTTTCCTCCTTTGGAGGCTTTCGGACGCCGGCCCCCGTGTGCGCGGCAACACCGTCATGGGGCCGGCATCCGAAACCCTTCACAAA
>NZ_JBVVPQ010000243.1:0-615 GCF_055811695.1 Bradyrhizobium sp. MI1.3
GAGGTCGAGGGCAAGATCGCCATGCATGATGCGGCGGCGCCCGCACCCATTGCTGATCCAGCTTCGCTCGGCGTACTCGTTGTCGAGGCGAGAGGCCGACATCGCTATCACGCTGGAGCGGCCCAAGCAGGGGCGGCTCATCCTTTCAAAATTCACTGATTACACTCTTAGCGTCTACGCGGCGGACACTTACCTTGCACGGGAAGGACCAGTCAAAACTCAGGCCGAACTTGAAGGGCGGTTGTTCGTCACGCATGTTGAGGATTTCGTCTATAGCCGTGCTTTGGATTATGCATCAGCTCTTGGCCAGCTCATGTCGCGCCGTTACGAATGCGGAAGCGTCGTTGCACACTGGAGGCAGTGCGAGCCGGCCACGGCGTTGGCATTCTTCACGATTACGTGGCCAGGCGTTACCCCGAGCTCAGGCAATTGCTCCCCGATCTTCGAAACTACTGGCTTACCTCGCATCCAGACACGCATGAAACGCGGAGAGTTCAGGAGGTACACCGCTTCATCGCTGGGGACTTGACTGCGCTTACAGATCGCTCCGGAACAGCTTCGAGCGTCGCTCCTGATCCGGCGCATTCAATGAACGCCCTCAGGGCGGACGAGACG
>NZ_JBVVPQ010000244.1:0-604 GCF_055811695.1 Bradyrhizobium sp. MI1.3
GCTCGCGCGGGGTGAACGCGGCCATCTTCCAGGGACCGGTGCCCGCGGCGTCCTTGGCGAACGCGGTCCATGCGGCCTGCGACTTCGCCTTGGCGTCAGCACCTTCCGCCTTGTCGTAGAAGTGCTGCCACTTCGCCGGGCTCGCCATGAAGAGATTGGTGAGGTTGATCGGCAGGAAGCTGTCGGGCTCCTTGGTGGTGAGCTCGACCGTCATGTCGTCGATCTTCTTCGCGGACGCCAGCGTCGGCATGCGCGAGGCCGTGACGCCGACCTGGCTGGCGTCGAATTGCGGCGCGTCCTGCTTCAGCACCTTCTCGACGTTCCACACCACAGCGTCCGCATTGAACGGCGAGCCGTCATGGAAGGTCACGCCGGGGCGCAGCTTGAAAGTCCATTTGGTCTTGTCGGCATCGTCGACCTTCCACTCGGTGGCAAGGCCGGGGATCACCACGCTCGCCTTGTCGGCCGAGGACAGGTCCCAGCCGGTGAGCGCGTCATACATGGTGAGGCCGGTGAAGCGGTTGCCTTCAAAACCCTGATCGGGCTGGCCCAGCGTGCGCGGAATATCGGCAGCCGTCATGGCGATGCGCAGCACGGTTTCGGC
>NZ_JBVVPQ010000245.1:0-591 GCF_055811695.1 Bradyrhizobium sp. MI1.3
ACGCCGGTGTGTGGTTCCGGCGCGATCGTCTGTTCATGGTCTCTCCTGTTCACGGCGATTATCGCCGCGTTTCAGGCAGAAACTCCACTTATCGTCTTGTTCAAATTTGCGGAGCCGGCTCTAACCTCGGCGTGACAATTCGGCCAGACTGGATCAGCCGAAGAACAGCCATCCGATGAGCTTCATGAAGCGGTGGCGCTCATGCAGGTTCGGCTTCCCTTCCCACTGATTGGTACGATCCATTCACGGACGGAAGTCTGCCAAAATAATCACTTCCGCAATGGGGCTCGGTTTCAGAAAAGTGATTAAACCCGATCTTTTGTTTGACGGTGGACGGACGCCAGCCTTCGATCGTCGCAACGGGAGATCAGCTGGTCGTCGCGCCTCTTCGACGCGACGCAAGACATTTTGGTTTGAAGGCCGCTGACCGTGCCCCTCGGGGTTAATCCAGTTTGAAGTTCGTTCTGGCCCGAGTTGACGTGCCCCCGCCAAATTAGGCCAGTTTGAACTGAAATTTTCCACTTTTGATCCCCTAATGGGGAGAGGAGAATTCCATGAAGGCATCGAAGTTTTCAGAGGCGCAGATTGCAT
>NZ_JBVVPQ010000246.1:0-586 GCF_055811695.1 Bradyrhizobium sp. MI1.3
GAGCTATCGCCGAAAGTTGGTGACGGCGGGAATCGGGAAGGCGGCATATCGTGGGGGTGCTTGACGCCTCCACTTCTCCACCAAAGGAGCGATATGCCGTGCCCAACGATAACGTCACCAGACTGATTCAGCCAGGATTCTTCGACGATCAACTCACCGAAATCTTACGCAATGGAGCCCGTGCGCTGCTTGCCAAGGCGGTCGAGGCCGAGGTCGCGGACTTCCTCGACAACATGCCGATTTAAAGACCCAGGACGGTCAGCAGCGCGTCGTCCGCCACGGTCACCTGCCGGAACGCGAGGTGATGACCGGTATCGGTCCGGTCACCGTCCGCCAGCCGCGTGCGCGCGACCGCGCGGCCGCCGCCGGCGATCCCGGCCGCATCCGGTTCTCACCGTCGATCCTGCCGCCCTACATGCGCCGGTCGAAGTCGATCGAGACGCTGCTGCCGATCCTTTATCTGAAGGGTATCTCGACCGGCGATTTCTCCGAGGCGCTGGCGGCGCTGATCGGCAAGGATGCTGCCGGGTTGTCGGCATCCGCCATCGGCCGGCTGAAGGACGGTTGGATCGACGAACACGCCGCG
>NZ_JBVVPQ010000247.1:0-581 GCF_055811695.1 Bradyrhizobium sp. MI1.3
GTCAGGATTTCGTCGAGGCCTTCGAGGATGCTGGCCGCGACGCCGGGCCATTGCTGGTCGAGGCGACGCGCGAGATTGCGGATCAATTTTTCAGCCTTGTCGGCGTCATCGAGCTCCCAGGCCTGGCGCAGCACCCGACGGGTGGCCGCATGATGTTCTTTCGGCAGGCGTTCCATGATGTTGCGCGCCTTGTGGATCTGGCAGCGCTGGATCGCAGCGGCCGAACCGAAGGTGCGGCGGATCGCCTTCGACAACGCTTTCGCGCCGTCGGCGATGAACAGTCTTGGCATCGTCGGGTCGAGCCCGCGCGAGACCAGGTTGTCCAGCAGGGCCTGAACCGTTGCGGCATTCTCGGTCGCCCCTTCCACCAGCGCCAGCGGATGCTTGTTGCCTTCGCCGTCAACTCCGATCGCGGCGACCAGCACGAGATCGTCGCCGAGATGCAGCCCGTCGATTTGGACCACCAGAAGGTCGAGCGCGGACAGGTCGGCAGCCATGAAGTCGGCCAGCCGCGCCGCCGACAGCGCTACGAACCTCCGCGAGGCCGCCGACTTCGAAACCCCCGATCCGGGCGGTGCCGG
>NZ_JBVVPQ010000248.1:0-579 GCF_055811695.1 Bradyrhizobium sp. MI1.3
GATCGGCGCGCCGTAAACCCTGTGCAAAAAAGCGGGCTTCGAGCCCGAACCATTTATCTGGGAACGGCACGCGCGGACTCATCATGGCCTGGCCGCAACAGCGGCCCACTTGCAAGAGGCCGGATACATTTGTGCAGACTGCATCGTCCTCATTAAACGACCTTGCACGGGCGGGGCGGGTCATACATTTTTTGAAAGAAGCTCACGCAGCGCCGTCGCATCCAGCATCTGCTCGGCCAACAGCTTCTTCAGCTTAGCGTTCTCGTCCTCAAGCTGCCGTAGCCGCTTGGCCTCCGAGACGTCCATACCGCCGAATTTGGACTTCCAGTTGTAAAGCGTCGCTTCCGAGACGCCGTGCTTGCGTGCCAAATCGGCCGTCTTCGCACCGGCCTCATGCTCGCGCAGCACGCCTATAATCTGCTCTTCCGTAAACCTGGCTCGCTTCATTTGTCCGTCCTTCAGATGACGTGCCCCCGCCAAATTAGGCCAGTTTGAACTGAAGTTTTCCACTTTTGATCCCCTAATGGGGAGAGGAGAATTCCATGAAGGCATCGAAGTTTTCAGAGGCGCAGATTGCAT
>NZ_JBVVPQ010000249.1:0-577 GCF_055811695.1 Bradyrhizobium sp. MI1.3
TCTGCAGAATCTCCGCCTGCTTGGTGATCGACAGATCGTGCTCACGGTCGATCATCGCTTTGCGCTCAGCAATCCCGTCTTGGTGAGCGCTTCTTAAAAACTAGGCGCGGCGCTGCGCGCCCGCCGCCGTCAGCAGGAGGATTGGAGATGAACCCCAAAAGATCGAAGTCGAGGAGCGATGGTAACATGCCGATGGTGCACCCGAACGCGGCTGCCATCGACGTCGGAGCGACTATGCACATGGCTGCCGTCAGGGCCGATCGCGCACCCGAGCCGGTCCGCAGCTTCGGTACCTTCACGGCCGATCTGCATCGGCTGGTCGACTGGTTTACCGAATGCGGCGTCGAGACCGTCGTCATGGAATCGACCAGCGTCTACTGGATTCCGATTTTCGAGCTTCTCGATGCCCGGGGATTTACTGTGTTTCTTGTCAACGCGCGCGATGCCAAGCACGTACCGGGGCGCAAGACCGATGTCAGCGATGCGCAATGGCTGCAGCGGCTCCATTCATTCGGGTTGCTGCGGGCCAGCTTTCGGCCCAAAGGGCAGATTGCCGAGCTGCGAGCCTACGTGCGTC
>NZ_JBVVPQ010000250.1:0-573 GCF_055811695.1 Bradyrhizobium sp. MI1.3
CGCAGCCAGCATACTCCCGCTCCTGCGCAATCCCACATATTGCAGCTCGGCAAACACGCCGGTCGCGATCGCCTGCGCCACGACCATGAGCTCGCCGGCAAGATTCGGCGACACCGCGCCCGAGAGCAGCAGCGCGATGCTGCCGACCGTCCAGGCCGCGTTGCCGACCACGACTAGCAGCACCAGCGGCTTTGCCACGGAGCCGCGCGAGGCGAGCCAACCGACGAGCGCGGTGTAGGCGATCAGGAACAGGCCGGTCTCGCGCAGCAGCGCTTCGGGCAGGTTGAACAGCGACGCGAACGTGCTGGCGCCGAAAGTGAAACCGAGAGCGGCGACGCCGCTGAAGATCGCGTCGGCAAGAAGCGCGCGGCGAAGCAAGGTGGATGCGTCAATCATCGTGGTCTCCATGGTTGGGTTGGGCTCGAGGTGAAAGTCAGTGCAATCCGCGCCACCAGGCGCGGAGCAGGCGGGCGAGGCGGAACGGGCAAAGGCTCCTGCCGACGCCGTGCTCGAAGGCTGTGACCTGCGCGACGACATAGTCGCCGGTCGAATGCACCAGCGGCTCCGGCATGT
>NZ_JBVVPQ010000251.1:0-568 GCF_055811695.1 Bradyrhizobium sp. MI1.3
ATGGGATGACCCGCCCCGTCCTCTCAGTCAGACTGAGTTGGCTTTTGAAAGGAGGAAGCAATGAGGACACGGAACAAGCCCAGGCCGGCAACGGTGTTTGGGATCGACATTGGCAAGAACCTTTTCCACGTCGTTGGGCTCGACGCCGCCGGAATGCCGATCCAGAAGGCGACCTTTCGGCGCGATACGCTCTTGCAGTTCTTCGAACGTGCAGGACCGGCTTTGGTGGGGATGGAGGCCTGCTCCGGCTCGCAATGGTTGGCCCGCAAGATCGCCGCCATGGGGCACACCGTTCGCATTATCCCAGCTCAATTCGTGAAGCCAAATGTGAAGTCCAACAAAAATGACATCATCGATGCCGCGGCGATCGCCGAAGCCGTGACGAGACCAACGATGCGCTTCGTCGAGCTAAGGTCGCCTGAGCACATTGACCTGCAAGCGCTGCATCGTGTTCGCGATCGGATGATGTCGCAACGGACGTGCCTCATCAATCAGATGCGCGCTTTTTGCCTGGAATATGGGATCGCTATTCACCAGGGCGCCGGCAAGTTCAAGGCTGATCTGCCGA
>NZ_JBVVPQ010000252.1:0-567 GCF_055811695.1 Bradyrhizobium sp. MI1.3
TTTCCCCACGGCGCCCCTCATCTGTGGGGGTGCGCCCCCCGCGCCCAATGTGGGTGGGGGCGGCGCCGGGCTTCCCGGGCCGACCCAGTATTCCAGAGGCCGGCATTATGGGGGCCAGCAATCCCCGAATAGAGATCGTTCCAATCCGGATTGTCTTTCTCGATCAACGCGATCTTCCAATCGCGCTTCCACTTCTTCAGCCGCTTCTCCCGTTCGATCGCATTCTCGGGGTCGTCGATCTGCTCGAAGTAAACGAGCTTCACGACATCGTAGTCTTTCGTGAAGCTCTCGATCAGTTTCAACTTGTGCTCTGCCACCCGGCGGATGAGATCGTTCGTTACGCCAATATAAAGCGTGCCACCCATCTTGCTGGCGAGAATGTAGACGTAGTAGCAGCGAGCGCCCATCTGCCGCCTCTGGGATACTGGGTCGGCCCGGGCAACCCGGCGGCGGCCCCGGGATTTTGGGGGGCGGGTTACGCCAAACAGCCGAGAATAAAAACCCCCCCCGGGGCGTGCAACGGGACAACAACGCCCCCCCCGGGGCCCCCCCAAACGGGGGGTGGGG
>NZ_JBVVPQ010000253.1:0-565 GCF_055811695.1 Bradyrhizobium sp. MI1.3
CAGATCGCTCCGGAACAGCTTCGAGCGTCGCTCCTGATCCGGCGCATTCAATGAACGCCCTCAGGGCGGACGAGACGAACGTATCTTTCCGGTGAACAAACACGGTGGCCGCTTTGCCGGTGCCATTGGGCAGTGGATGGAGCCTGATCAAGCCCTGCCGCTCGGCCGGCTCAGCCACTATACGCGGGATGAGCGAAATGCCCACCGATGCGGCGACACAGCCGATGATTCCATCCAGCGTTCCCATCTCCATCCAGCGCAGGTCGACAAAACCACGATGCGTCAAATATTCCGACAAGCGCTGACGGTATGAGCAGCCCGCGCGGAAGACGATCACCTTGCGGCCGCTCCCTGTTGCCAAGAACTTGGTAAGATGTTGGTCGGACAACACCATCGGTGACGTTACCAGCACCAGCTCCTCCTCCACGATCGGCGTGCAGGCGAGTTCGCCGTGCGTGATCGGTGCGGAGACGAAAGCTCCATCCAGTTTGCGGGAAACCACATTGTCGACGAGAACTGCCGTAGGGCCGGTCTCGATCTGGACGTCAACGTCGGGATAGGCGAT
>NZ_JBVVPQ010000254.1:0-564 GCF_055811695.1 Bradyrhizobium sp. MI1.3
TTGGCTACCCCTATCGCTATGATGCACGAGCCCGCCGCGGTGGACCGGTCGGCGATCGTGCAGGGCCTGCTCCAGCGCATCGAGCACGAAGCTGGCGTGCGCCGTGCGCGAGGCCCGCCAGCCCACGATCCTGCGGGCATAGGCGTCGATGACGAAGGCGACGTAGACGAATCCGCTCCAGGTCGCGACATAGGTGAAGTCGGAGAGCCAAAGGACGTTCGGCCTTGGCGCCCTGAACTGGCGGTTGACGTGATCCAGCGGGCATGGCGCGGCCTTGTCGCTGATCGTGGTCTTAACCGGTTTGCCGCGGATAACCCCCTGCAAACCCATGTCCTGCATCAATCGCGACACCGTGCAACGAGCAACATCGAAGCCTTCTCGCTTGAGCTGCCGCCACACCTTGCGCGCGCCGTAGATGGAGAAGTTCTCATCGAAGACGCGCCGAACCTCGATCTTCAGCGCGGCGTCCTGCCTGGCTCGCGCCGACAGCTTGGCGGGATCGCGCCGCTTGGCCACATGGGCATGGTAGGTCGAGGGGGCGATCGGCAACACCTTGCAGATCGG
>NZ_JBVVPQ010000255.1:0-555 GCF_055811695.1 Bradyrhizobium sp. MI1.3
ACCATCGGCTCCATCACCGTGACGACCGCCAACTACTCGCTCTACACCTCGGCGCAGGGCGGCATTCTGGACACGGCTGGTTCGACCGCTCCGTCGATCGACACGATGAGCATCTCCGCACTGACCGACTCGGCAGCTGACCAGACCACGCTCGATGGCTACATCGCGCAGGTCACCGCTGGCATCAACTCGGTTGCCTCGGCCGCCGCCAATCTCGGTGCCGTCAAGAACCGCCTCTCGACCAACACGGACTTCGTGAAGTCGCTGATGGACTCGGTGGACCGCGGTATCGGCCAGCTCGTCGACGCCGACATGAACCAGGAGTCCACCCGGCTGTCGGCCCTCCAGGTCCAGCAGCAGCTTGGCGTGCAGGCGCTCTCGATCGCCAATAACAGCAGCCAGAGCATCCTGTCGCTGTTCCGCTAAACCTCGGACCATCCGGGGAGGGGGGGGGGGGGGGGGGGGGGCGGGCGCCCCCGCGGGGGGGGGGGGGGGGGGGGGCGGGGGGAGGGGGGGGGGGGGGGGGGGGGGGAGCCCCCGCCCCCCCCCCCCCCC
>NZ_JBVVPQ010000256.1:0-549 GCF_055811695.1 Bradyrhizobium sp. MI1.3
CGCGGCGTGTTCGTCGATCCAACCGTCCTTCAGCCGGCCGATGGCGGATGCCGACAACCCGGCAGCATCCTTGCCGAGCAGCGCCGCCAGCGCCTCCGAGAAGTCGCCGGTGGAGATACCCTTCAGGTAAAGGATCGGCAGCAGCGTCTCGATCGATTTCGAGCGGCGCATGTAGGGCGGCAGGATCGACGGAGAGAACCGGATGCGACCAGGATCGGTAGCGGCCGCCTCGCGATCGCGTACACGCGGCTGACGGACGGCGACCGGACCGATCCCGGTCATCACCTCGCGTTCCGGCAGGTGACCGTGGCGCACGACGCGCTGGTGGCCGTCCGCGGTCTTCAAATCGGCATGCTGGCCGAGAAAGTCTGCGACTTCGGCCTCGACCGCCTTGGCGAGAAGGGCACGTGCCCCGTTGCGCAAGACTTCTGTGAGTTGATCGTCGAAGATTCCTGGCTGAATCAGCTGGATCACGTTATCGTTGGACACGGCATATCGCTCCTTCGGTGGAGAAGTGGAGGCGTCAAGCACCCCCACGATATGCCGCCT
>NZ_JBVVPQ010000257.1:0-538 GCF_055811695.1 Bradyrhizobium sp. MI1.3
ACCATCTATGCGCCGAGGCACGGCAACGACCGCCTGCTGCTCGGGCTCAAGGGCAGCCTCAACGAGTACGAACTGGAGTTGTTGCGCCAACTCGCCATCGCACCGGTCTCGAAGCCGATACGCTCGGCATGAGACGCATGTTTGTTAAGCAGGTCAGTCAAGACACCAGGATTAGACTTGGCTTTCCCTTCGAAGATTACTTGACCAGACTCGTTGACAACGCACACAGCGGTTTCTCTCTGTGAGACCTCCAGCCCGACGTACTGCTTCATGGGAGCTCCTTCGAATCATTTGATTGCGAGGGCTCAACGAAAATGGAGGTTGTCTGCCACGAGCGCCGACCGCAATTACGTCATCGTTTGCAAATTTGGCTCTGACTCATATGTGGAACGGCCCGGGCTGCAAGATCTTTTTCTGGTAGAATAGGGGATGACGGTGCGTCATATGTTCGGCCTGTGAATGCGGCGCCTGACCGCTGGCCACGATGATATCCGCGGAAGCAATCGCCCAATCAATTTCTCGCGCTCGAAGCGCAGTG
>NZ_JBVVPQ010000258.1:0-528 GCF_055811695.1 Bradyrhizobium sp. MI1.3
TGACGAGCCAAGGCATCCTCCAGCGTCTCGACGCAGAAGGCTGCTTCCATGGTGATCGACAGCCGCCACGACAGAACCCGGCGTGTTGCCCAGTCCAGCACCACGGCGAGATAGACGAACCCACTAGCCATCGGGATGTAGGTGATGTCCATCGCCCAGAGCTGGTTCGGCCGTGTGATCTCCATGCCGCGCAGCAGATAC
This sequence comes from Bradyrhizobium sp. MI1.3, assembly GCF_055811695.1. Taxonomy (NCBI): domain Bacteria; kingdom Pseudomonadati; phylum Pseudomonadota; class Alphaproteobacteria; order Hyphomicrobiales; family Nitrobacteraceae; genus Bradyrhizobium; species Bradyrhizobium sp. MI1.3. The sequence goes on from NZ_JBVVPQ010000258.1 coordinate 202, forward strand.
GGATGGATCTTGTGGCCGGGCTCGGGTTTAGTCGTGCGCGGACGGCGATAGAGCGCCTCTATCCCCATCCGCCGCATCAGCGTCTTGACATGCCGGCGGCCGATCTTGCACCCCTCGGCAGCCAGCAGGCCTCTCAACATTCGCGAACCGGCGAAAGGGAACTCCAGATGCAGCCAGTCGAGACGCCGCATGATCGCGAGATCGGCGTCCGGCACCGGACGCGGCAGGTAATAAACGCTGCCGCGGCTGATCTGCAGAATCTCCGCCTGCTTGGTGATCGACAGATCGTGCTCACGGTCGATCATCGCTTTGCGCTCAGCAATCCCG
>NZ_JBVVPQ010000259.1:0-494 GCF_055811695.1 Bradyrhizobium sp. MI1.3
CCTTAAGGCTAGCCTTAAAGCTAGATCCTCGTCGGATACCTGCAACTCAACAAGGCGGCCCACCCCGGAGGAATACGTATCGCAAACGCGCTCCAATTTTGCTCACTCCGGCGTGTATGTTGGCGGGCGAAGTTTTGAGTTGGGTGCGCTTATTCTCGTCCGGCCGACTCTGGGCTGCGCAACAATTCGTCGATAAGATTGGCGTAGGCGTTCATCGCGGTGACGCGATCGAATTTCGCCGCCGCCTTGACCGCGCGCTCCGCCATCGCGACTGCGTCGGAGCGAGACGCCGCGCGGATGGCCTCGGCCAGTTGATCGGCACGGCCCGGCGTCACCACCCAGCCCAGCGCGTTCTCGACCACTGTCAACGCAGCCTCAGCCTCCGGCTCCGAGACCAGCACCACGGGCCGGCCGACGGCCAGAAGATTGTAGAACCGGCTCGGCACCGACACCCCCGCAACGTCCTTTCGGTACGGAATGATCCAGAGATTGGC
>NZ_JBVVPQ010000260.1:0-490 GCF_055811695.1 Bradyrhizobium sp. MI1.3
TGGCTCCTCGCGGAATCGAGGTCCAATGCTTTCTTTGAATCGATCAGGGCTAAACGATTCATTGTCTCCGTACTTCGGCTGCATCATGGATGGCGCGATCCGTTCACCTGGGACCACCGACCGGTGCGGGTCGGGAATTCCCAAGCGCGAACTTCGACGCGGCATGCCTGACGACGAGCAAAGCGCCTTGGAGCGCGAGACAGGCCATGACGATGGCCACGATGATATCGGGCCAGTTAGTGCCGGTCCCAAAGACGCCGGCGGCCGTGAGCAGCACAGCGAGATTCCACAACACAAGGCTCAGTCGAGGTAGCGGGCCACAAGGAGTTGCTGAAGAGCCAGGACTCGACAGGGAAATGGGCTTCACGATGCGAGGTGATGCGTAGCCAATTGCGCGAGGGCGATCCAAAATAGGCTCTGACTCATATGTGGAACGGCCCGGGCTGCAAGATCTTTCTCTGGTTGAACAAGGGATGACGGTGCGGTCATA
>NZ_JBVVPQ010000261.1:0-480 GCF_055811695.1 Bradyrhizobium sp. MI1.3
GTGCAAGGCCACCAGCCGCTCGAGATCATCGGCGAGCTCGGCGCCATGCTCGGGCTGATCCTTGGCGAAGGCGTTGCGGGTGAGATCGTGGGTGTGGCGAATGTGGTCGACGCCCGGCAGCAGGGTCGCGAAGGCACGACGGTTGGCGACCATGCCGCCGACCGAGGTGCCGCCGAATCCGACGCCGTGATAGCCGCGCTCGCGGCCGATCAGGCGGGTGCGGCTCGCCTGGCCGTTGGCACGGTGATAGGCGAGCGCGATCTTCAGCGCGGTGTCGACCGACTCGGAGCCGGAATTGGTGAAGAAGATGCGATCGAGGCCCTTCGGCGCGATCTCGGCCAGACGCTCGGCGAAGTCGAATGCCAGCGGATGGCCCATCTGGAACGACGGCGCGAAGTCCAGCGTCATCAGCTGGCGCTCGACGGCGGCGGCGATCTGCTTGCGGCCGTGGCCGGCATTGACGCACCAGAGGCCGGCGGA
>NZ_JBVVPQ010000262.1:0-471 GCF_055811695.1 Bradyrhizobium sp. MI1.3
CTCGGCGCATAGATGGTCTCCTGATCGACCAGAACGGTATCGACCACGCGGCACATCTCGATGAGTTGCTGCCAATCTCGGCTGTTGCGGGCGAAGCGCGAGACCTCGCGGGCGCAAACCGCACCAACCTTACCGAGGCAACTCTCGCTCTCGGCCCGCTACGAGAAGGCGCGCCGGGGCGAGTTGGTTGTGGCGGCGCCCGTCGGCTTCGTGAAGGCCGGCGACCGTTACGAGAAAGATCCGGATCGGCGTGTCCAGGAAGCGATCAAGCTGGTGTTCGACAAGGTCGAGGAACTGGGCAGCGCGCGACAGGCGCTCTGCTGGCTCCACGAGTACAATCTCGATCTACCAGTGAAGCAGTCCAACGGCGACACAGCCTGGCGGCGACCAAGTTACGAGTCTCTGTCCCAGCTGCGGGAGCAAGCGAGTCTGCGGCAGCGTGGGCCGGGCTACGTCTCAAGGTAAGTCGAT
>NZ_JBVVPQ010000263.1:0-467 GCF_055811695.1 Bradyrhizobium sp. MI1.3
CCCGCCGTGCCAACCCCACTTTCGACCAGCTGAACGCTTTGCGCGCCCGCCGTAACCGTCGGATTGTCGTTGGTGCCGGTGATGGCGAAGTTCACCGCCGTGCTGGCGGTGCCAGTGCTGCCGTCCTTGACGTAGACCGTGAAGTTGTCACTGACGCTGGCGCCGCCCGCCAACGCATTGGTGTCGGGGTCGGCGTTGTTGAGCGCGTAGCTCACCAGCCCGGTCGCGCTGGTCAGCGTCGCCGTGCCGTAGATGCCGGTCTTGCTGTAGGTCACCCCGCCGTCGCCGGTCGCCCAGCCACCCGTGGTGGTCATCGCCGTGTTGTCGTAAACCGCGCTGTCGCCGGTGTCCGGATCGGCCTTGGTCAGCGTGATGCTGGCCGACGCCGTTCCCGCCGTGCCAACCCCACTTTCGACCAGCTGAACGCTTTGCGCGCCCGCCGTAACCGTCGGATTGTCGTTGGTGCC
>NZ_JBVVPQ010000264.1:0-444 GCF_055811695.1 Bradyrhizobium sp. MI1.3
CTGGACTGCCGTGAGCCAGAAAACAAGCCACGCCTCGATCAGGACGGCTGTGCAGATGCAGAGCAGCATCACGCACCTGTCAAATTCATAGCGTATGACAGTAATCGGCGGCAGGATCTTCGTTCGCGCTTTGAGGTAGAATCCAAGCACACTCGAGAAAACGGCAGTTGCCAATGGCGCATAAGGAAATCTCACGTCTGAAACAACGAGCAAATTGCTATCGAACCAACGGCTGTCTACTGGCAAAAGAGCAACTTCCGACAGCATAGTGCAACCGCAGCAAATGTCGCGATCGGCCAGAGGCCACCAACAGGGGGATTCTAGCGCAAAAGGGAGCTTCTATCTGGCTCCACGAGGGTCGAATAATGGCCCGTGTTTTGGAATGCCACCCCGATGAAGTCTCCTTGTCGCCAGATGAGGCGACAAGGGTAGGTGGTGCGAACT
>NZ_JBVVPQ010000265.1:0-441 GCF_055811695.1 Bradyrhizobium sp. MI1.3
GTGAAAGAAGCGGCCGCGGGACGCCAAGTCATCATCTTCACGCATAATCTTCTGTTCTTCAATGAGGTGGTTGACGCTGCCGCGCAGGCCACTCCAGCGGTCCCTCTGGTCCGAAACTACATCAATAAGTCGGAATCTGCTGGCTTTGGTTTGATCAGCGAAACCGATGAACCATGGATTGCTCAGTCCGTGACGAAACGCATTGAAACGCTCAAGGTGCGGCTGAAGGGCTTTGATGGCGTCGCGGATTTCACGACAGACACATGGCGGCGGCTTGCAAAGGACTTCTACACCGATCTCAGGGAAACTTGGGAGCGATTCGTTGAGGAGGTCCTGTTAGGAAAGGTCGTTGAACGATTCAACTGCGAGGTCAAAACACAGAGCTTGCGCATGGTCGTTGTCGAAGATGACGATCATAAGCAAGTCTACTGGGCGATGAAG
>NZ_JBVVPQ010000266.1:0-432 GCF_055811695.1 Bradyrhizobium sp. MI1.3
GCTCAAGGAGATCGTCCGCCGCACAGGACATAGTCGCAATCTGGTTCGCCAAATTAGCCGCGGCGGCGGTACGGATATGTTCCGCGCCCGTCAAAGCACCCTGGACGGGCATCTGCCGTTCCTGGACGCGCAGTGGTCAGGCGGCTGTCGCAACGGTGCCGAACTCTGGCGCCGTTTGAAGGGACAAGGCTTCAAGGGATCGCTGCGCGTGGTGGCGGAATGGGCGACGCGACGGCGGCGTGCCGAGACTATCAGCCATCAACAATTGCAGAAGGTCCCCGCCGCCAGGACGATAGCGCAGCTGATGACGACCAAGCGCGACCACCTAACCAAGGCCGAGACCGTCACGCTTGCCGTCATCGAACAAAACGTTCCTATGCTGGCCGATGCCCAAGCTCTCGTTGGCCGCTTCCACGCGATGATCCGAAAGAA
>NZ_JBVVPQ010000267.1:0-428 GCF_055811695.1 Bradyrhizobium sp. MI1.3
CAGCATGGTCCGAATCCAGAGTGGGACTTTCAAGCCTCGTTTAGCAAGCTTGATGATAGAGGTCGCACCAACGATCAAGAGCGTCCGTAGTTGCCGATTTCCACGCTTTGATATCGCGCCGAGCCTTTCTTTTCCGCCGCTCGACTGTGCCCTCGGTGTTAGCCCCGTCCAAGCCGCAAAATCTCGTGCAGTCGCAAAATCGCGAGCATCCAAGACCGATGTTCGAACGGTAGCGGCGATGAGAGGACCGACGCCCGGCATGCTCATCAGACGCCTTGCATCAGCGTCCTGTCTGACGGCAACCAAAATCTCCCTGTCGAGCTTCTCTATGCGGGTTGTAAGCAGCTCAATCTGTTCGGCAAATAGGATCAGGGCAAAGCGGGCGGCGCCGGGGATCCTGTTGTCTTTTTCGTCCCGGAGAAGCACCA
>NZ_JBVVPQ010000268.1:0-426 GCF_055811695.1 Bradyrhizobium sp. MI1.3
GCCCCCAATCAACAACATCCGAAACACATCGTGACTGAAGTAATTGCATACGCAGCAATTTGACGGCGGCCGGGGCTTGCTTCAGTTCGTTCTGTATCCGGAACGAACTGAAGGAAAGTCGCTGGCGTTGCAGATTTACAACCCGCACAGCCGACCGAAATACTAAGCTCGGCCATTGAGACAACCGAAACATATTTCATTCTTAGTTCAATATGGTCAGCGGGGACGAACGATGTTTGATATCTATCGCAATGACAAGCGCGGCTTGCTCGTTCTAAGTACAGGCTCTGCCGTACCTGCGCTTTACTCTGCACATACCTGGCGCAAGAGCAGAAAACGAGTTCTCAACGTTAGCAACGAAATCAAGTCAGCCGTTCAGGCACAAGGCTATTACATCCGCAGCCTGCGGGCCACTAAGGAACGAAT
>NZ_JBVVPQ010000269.1:0-423 GCF_055811695.1 Bradyrhizobium sp. MI1.3
TGAGCGCGATTGGGCGGATAGCGCGCTCGACGACGTTGGAATCGATCTCGATGCGGCCGTCGGCAATGAAGCGCGTCGGCCCGTCCCAACGCGACAGCGCATATCGGATAGCCTCCGCGAGTTTGGTCTTCTGGCTAATCAGACTGAGCTTGGCGCGCAGCCAGGGTTCGAACTCGTCGGCGATCGGCCGGCTCTTCTCTTGGCGAACGGCGCGACGCTCGTCGGCGGTGCGGCCGCGGATCTGGGCTTCGATGACGTAGAGCCCGGCGATACGTTCGAGCGCCTCGCTGGCGATCGGTGCGGGACCGGCCGCGGCGAGTTCGTAGAAGCGCCGGCGCACATGGGACGTAAGCGTAGCTCTGAGGCCCATTTTGATTGGTGCTTGACGTCTATTTTGAACGCGTGGTGCGCCGGCGCGGCTTC
>NZ_JBVVPQ010000270.1:0-422 GCF_055811695.1 Bradyrhizobium sp. MI1.3
TGTAATCGCATCATGGCGACGACGGCCGACACGCTTCCGGACGATCCCGGCACGCTCAAGGCGATGCTGCTGGCCGAACGGGCGCGCGCCGCGCGGCTCGAGCAGATCATCAAGGAGCAGCGTCATCGCTTCGGCCGCCGGGCCGAGACGCTGCCGGAGGACCAGTTGCTGCTCGGCCTGGAGGAGGTCGAGCAGGTCGAGGCGAGCAGTGATGCCGCAACCGATGCAGCCAATGCTGCCGAGCGATCGAGCCGTGCCGCACGGCGCCGCAGGAACAGAGGAGCGCTGCCGGCGCATCTGCCGCGGGTCGAGATGCTGATCGACCTCGACGATCACGCCTGCCCTTGCTGTCAGCAGGCGCTGCACCGGATCGGCGAGGATGTGAGCGAACGACTGGATATCGTCCCGGCCCAGTTCCGGGT
>NZ_JBVVPQ010000271.1:0-419 GCF_055811695.1 Bradyrhizobium sp. MI1.3
GACGAAAAGCAGTGCATCCTGGTGCTGATCGGCGCGACGCCGGAAGGCCGCAAGGAACTGGTCGGCTTCACCGATGGCGCCCGCGAGAGCGCGCACGACTGGCGTGATCTGCTGCTCGACCTGAAGCGGCGCGGGCTCGACGTGCCCCCGCGGCTCGTCATCGCCGATGGCGCACTCGGGTTCTGGAAGGCGGCCGGCGAGGTCTGGCCGAAAACGCGCGAGCAGCGCTGCTGGGTGCACAAGACCGCCAACGTGCTCGCCAAGTTACCGAAGAGCCAGCAGCCGAAAGCCAAACGCGCGTTGCAGGAGATCTGGATGGCCGAAACCAAGGCCGCCGCCGAACTGGCGTTCGAGGCATTCATCGAGAGCTACGCGTTGAAATACGACAAGGCGGCCGACTGCCTGGCCAAGGATCGGGA
>NZ_JBVVPQ010000272.1:0-414 GCF_055811695.1 Bradyrhizobium sp. MI1.3
CCACATCACCACAAGACTTGACGCACAGACCCCGGGCGTCAGGACGACACGGTTTTGCCGTACGCTAATAGCACCGGTCGTGTGCGCGACGCCTTCGCTCACAGTTTTGCCGCCCTGCGACGCCCTTCGCGCCGATGTGACTAGCGTCCACCGCAGCTCACCCCGCGTTCGTGACGATCGCGATACGCCCCTCTGACAGGGATGAGGTGGCGAAGGAATACGCCAAAGCCGAATTTCGGTAAAGTGGAATCTTTTCGCGCGAGCGGATTGACCCGTCATTTGGGTGTTTTGCCCGTCGGGCAACGCAAGGGATTGAAGCCCGGATGGAGCGAAGCGTAATCCGGGCTATCGGCTGTCGCCTCACGGCCGCCGACACACCGGGTCGATCTCGATCAGTGCGTCCTAGCAGCCGGC
>NZ_JBVVPQ010000273.1:0-409 GCF_055811695.1 Bradyrhizobium sp. MI1.3
GCACCCCGAGCCTACCGGCTCAAGGTGGGCAACGCCGACCTCTTCAGAAATTCAACAGAACCCGGGACATCCCCCGCCGGGCTTCGGAGACCATGCTGAAGCCAAGACGCAAAGCCGCGGGCCGCCGCATCACGGCCGGTGAGGACAAGGCGTACGATACCGCCGATCATGTCGCCAATCTTCGCGCCATTGGCGTGACGCCGCATGTGACACAGAACCGGGCCGTCACCAAGACCGGCAAGACCCGCAACAGCGCGATCGACGAACGAACCACACGGGAGCCTTGCTGGCCCACATCGCGGTGATGAAATACGGCTACCAGCTGCCGCTGTATCGGCAGGAACAGATGTTCGCCGCGCAAGGCATCACGCTCGATCGGCAGACGCTGGCCTCGTGGATGGGCCGCGCC
>NZ_JBVVPQ010000274.1:0-404 GCF_055811695.1 Bradyrhizobium sp. MI1.3
TGCCGGCTGGCCCTCGATCTTGCGGCGGATGTCGCGGATGATGCGGCCGAGCCGGCTGCGCAGAATGCGCAACTGCCGCTGATGCCGGCTGAACTGTTTGGCATGGGCGTAGCGGCCCGCCATCATCGCGGCGGCCTTGGCCACACGAGAATAGGATTGCCGCAGCCTGACGGCGTGCCTTCTCGCCAGGCGGTTGAGCCCCTTGATAGCCGCATGGAGCAGCTTGGCATCGGTCGGAAAGGTGATGGCCTTCGGCTGCACCGTGGTGTCGACGGTGACGCGCTTGAGGTCCTGGCCGCGTAACGCGCCGGCCTCGTGCGCCACCCGCAGGCTCTCCGCCAGCAGCAGCTCCAACTTGTCGCCGAGCCGCTTGCGCCAATGGCTCAGGTCCGAGCGCTCGTGCG
>NZ_JBVVPQ010000275.1:0-396 GCF_055811695.1 Bradyrhizobium sp. MI1.3
CATCGGTCGAGCGGCGGCGCCGGTGGTCGCAGGATGAGAAGGAACGGCTTGTTGCAGCATCGCTCGAGCCCGGAGCCAGTGTTTCCGAGGTGGCTCGCATGGCTGGCCTTCATGTAAGCCAGCTGTTCAGGTGGCGCAAAGAGCTTTGCAAGCACAGTGAAGCGAGTATAGCGCCGTTCGTGCCGGTCGAGATTGGGCCGTCTGTGCCGCCGCGGGAGGTGGCCGAAGCGCCACTAACGACGACGGCGGCGCGTCGACGGAAGAGCCTGGGCATCATCGAGATAGATCTTGGTAGCGGGCACCGCATCCGGGTCGATGACGACGTTGATGGAGACGCACTACGTCGCGTTCTCGATGCTTTGGTACGCCGATGATCCCGGTTCCGACGGGCGCACG
>NZ_JBVVPQ010000276.1:0-396 GCF_055811695.1 Bradyrhizobium sp. MI1.3
TCGACTTGCAACGAATTCCCGAGAAAAGCCACCAGGGGATCGCCAGGATCAACCACCTCGATCTTCACGGCCTGATGTCAAGGATAACCATTGAAGTAGCCGCCGACCAGATCGAGATAGTCCGGCCAAGTGTAGAATGTGTCCGTCGCCGAATGAACCCCGAGGAACCCGCGGCCCGAGCGCACAAACTTGAGAAGAGCTCTCTTTTGCGCGGCGCTCATCGGAAGTTCTCCGGTTGTGTAGAACATCACCGCCGCGTAGCGCTCGAGGTTTTCGGTAGAAAATTCGGACGTGTCTTCCGTTGCAATGACTTCAAAGGCACCCGAATTGCTTCCGAGCTGGGTCAGGATTACCTTGGAAAGCGGTATGACATCATGCCGGTAGCCGGCGGAGTAT
>NZ_JBVVPQ010000277.1:0-384 GCF_055811695.1 Bradyrhizobium sp. MI1.3
GTCACGCTTCCATTCACATTTTCGATCGCAGACGCACCTTCGCATCCTCGCGGCGCATTCGCCCGAGCTTTGCTTCGTCGCCTCACCCTCGATTGAAAGAGGGCGCAGGGAAGACCGGGTGCCGGCTGGCACCCGCGGTCCACTGTGCGAAATTGTCGTAAGAACATTGCACAGCGGCATACAGGTGAAGCCCAACACACGGCCTTCCCTGCGCAGTGGTTTTACGGCTTATGCCGTGCTCTCCCCGGGGAGCGATGCACTATTGCCCCCGTCGCCTTGCGGATGGCTGATGCGTGTGCCCGGTTGAGCACCCCACATCACCGCAACGCTTGGCGCACAGACCCCGGGCGCCAGGACCACACGATTTCGCCGTACGCCGATCAC
>NZ_JBVVPQ010000278.1:0-380 GCF_055811695.1 Bradyrhizobium sp. MI1.3
GGTTATGCTGCCAGGCGGAGCGGCAGCGAGGTGAAGTAGGCTTGATCGGGCGTGCTGCCGTCAAGACTCGAATGGGGACGTCTACTGTTATGAAAGTCGAGATATCGGCCGATCGAATTGCGCGCCTCGTTGACGCTATCATAGGCCCGTAGGTACACCTCCTCGTATTTGAGGCTGCGCCATAGCCGCTCGACGAACACGTTGTCCCGCCATGCGCCCTTGCCGTCCATGCTGATCGTGATGCCGTTGTCGGCGAGCACGCCGGTAAAAGCCTGTCCGGTGAACTGGGAGCCCTGATCCGTATTGAAGATGTCCGGCTTGCCGTGACGAGCCAAGGCATCCTCCAGCGTCTCGACGCAGAAGGCTGCTTCCATGGTGAT
>NZ_JBVVPQ010000279.1:0-376 GCF_055811695.1 Bradyrhizobium sp. MI1.3
GGCGGACATTGCAATTGCCGTGTTTGTCCCGTTGGCACCGCAAACCGGACCAGGGATAGCAGCCGTACCAGTTTGCTAGCCCGAGCGCCGACGCCGCGCCGGTTCTGGCGGCCTAAATGACTTCGTCGGGCTTCGACGCTGTTCTAAGTAGGACCCTGCCCAAATTGGGATAGGCCACGAACGGTAGTTGTCCGGAATTCCCTCAACCTCAGGATTGCTCTAATATACTATCCGGCGGTTGTTGCATTTCGGCACCTGTGGGAAGCGCCAACAAAGCGGAGGAGCGCGTGAGTCTGGAGCGCCAGTACCGAGAGCTAAAGAAGTTGCAAGAAAAGGTCCGTCAATGGGAAGGAAAGACTTGTTCCCGGCGGTCGAT
>NZ_JBVVPQ010000280.1:0-376 GCF_055811695.1 Bradyrhizobium sp. MI1.3
ACGGATGGCGCGTCCTCTTCACCCGCACCACCGATCTCGTCCAGAAGCTCCAGGTGGCGCGGCGCGAGCTCAATCTCAAGGCCGCCATTAACCGCCTCGATCGCTTCGACCTCCTGATCTGCGATGATCTTGCCTACGTGACCAAGGACCAGGCCGAGACCAGCGTGCTGTTCGAACTCATCAGCGCTCGCTACGAGCGGCGTTCCATGCTGATCACCGCCAATCAGCCTTTTGGAGAGTGGAACAGGGTCTTCCCGGATCCCGCTATGACGCTCGCCCCAATCGATCGCCTCGTTCATCACGCCACCATCGTCGAGATGAACGTCGAAAGCTATCGCAGGCGCACCGCGCTCGAGCGGAAGCGTGGTCCAGGGCG
>NZ_JBVVPQ010000281.1:0-356 GCF_055811695.1 Bradyrhizobium sp. MI1.3
GCGAAGTGCGGCGGCGTCTCCTAGGGCGACCTTCGCATAGACCAGAGGATAGCGTTCGTGAGGATTCGCTGGTAGCGGGCGTCCTGCCAAACTGACGGCTCGTGGCCTAGCGCCGAATAAAATACTCGTCCCTCGCCATAGAATCGGGTCCAGGTGAGAGGCCAGCCATAGAATCGTTGATGCACGCCGGTCTTGCCAAGGTCCACCGAGCTTGGGTCGAGGCGCAGGAGCAAGCGTGAACCACGATAGTCGAAGTCGCTGATTTGGTAGATCTCGTCCTCGACTTGCAACGAATTCCCGAGAAAAGCCACCAGGGGATCGCCAGGATCAACCACCTCGATCTTCACGGCCTGATG
>NZ_JBVVPQ010000282.1:0-355 GCF_055811695.1 Bradyrhizobium sp. MI1.3
TAAGCTCGATCTCCTTCAGGCTAGGCTGATTGGCGCGCCATAAAAACAATCACGATCATCGAATATGCGTCAGAGCCCCAGTCGAACGCCGATTGACAATGAGCACGCCGAACACCGAGCACAGTTCAAGAAGCTGATGCCAGTCCCGGTTATTGCGGGCCAAGCGAGAAGCGTCGAGGCTCACCACAAGACCGGCGTTGCCAATGCCGATCTCGACAATGAGCTTCTGGAAACCATGACGATCCACAGCGCCAGCACCGGATTTGCCCAGATCCTCGTCAATGACCTGGACGCGCTCCGGCGGCCAGCCCAGACCGATGGCGCGATCGACGAGGCGGTACTGCAGCTCCGTGCT
>NZ_JBVVPQ010000283.1:0-354 GCF_055811695.1 Bradyrhizobium sp. MI1.3
CAGCATGGTCCGAATCCAGAGTGGGACTTTCAAGCCTCGTTTAGCAAGCTTGATGATAGAGGTCGCACCAACGATCAGGAGCGTCCGTAGTTGCCGATTTCCGCGCTTTGATATCGCGCCGAGCCTTTCTTTCCCGCCGCTCGACTGTGCCCTCGGTGTGAGCCCCGTCCAAGCGGCAAAATCTCGTGCAGTCGCAAAATCGCGAGCATCCACGACGGATGTCCGAACGGTAGCGGCGATGAGAGGACCGACACCCGGTATGCTCATCAGACGCCTCGCATCGGGGTCCTTTCTGACGGCAACCAAAATCTCTCTGTCGAGCTTCTCTATGCGGGTTGTAAGCAGCTCAATCTG
>NZ_JBVVPQ010000284.1:0-340 GCF_055811695.1 Bradyrhizobium sp. MI1.3
ACACCAGCGGCATGTGATAGGTCGTGCTGCCCCGATCCAGCTGCGCCAAAAACCATAGCCGCTGCTGCGCAAACGACAGCACAAGCGGCTCATGACGCGACACGGCCGCAATCGCCGGCAGGTCTTGTGGACCGGAGCGGCTCAACACATCGACGATGCTCCCGGCCAGATCGGCCAGCACCGGTTTGGCAAACAGCGTCGTCAGCGGCAGCTCGACACCCCAAGCGTGCGAGACCCGGCTCAATAGCCGCACAGCTAGAAGAGAGTGGCCGCCCAGTTCGAAGAAGTTGTCGTGGCGCCCGACCCGCGCCACACCGAGAAGCTCCGCCCAGATCGTCGC
>NZ_JBVVPQ010000285.1:0-333 GCF_055811695.1 Bradyrhizobium sp. MI1.3
CAGGTGTAGCCAATCACTCGGCCTTCCCTGCGCGATGGTTGGACGGCTTATGCCGTGCTCTCCCGGGAGCCGAGTTCGTTCTGGCCTCCCTCACCCCAGCGAAATTCACCGACACCACGCCGGTTGACGCAGATGCCGCATTCGCTAGGACTTGACCGTAGCAACGACGGCCAGGACCACACGGTTTTGCCGTACGCACGGCCCGCCATTTCACCACCGGTTTCGACGACGTTGTGCACCTTGCCGCCGACCTGATGACGAGACGAAGCCTAGCAGCGCCGCTCGTCGGAACGAAGCCTTGGGCTCACGGAGAGCAATCCGCCCTGCCCTTGG
>NZ_JBVVPQ010000286.1:0-333 GCF_055811695.1 Bradyrhizobium sp. MI1.3
TTTTGACGTATCGATTCCGACAAAGACCTCGGTATGATGACCCACGACTCGCCCTCCTTGTTTGAGGCTCTACCCGGACCATCCGGGCAACCCTCGTCGCAACATCGAGGGTGAGTCGCCTCATTTTGTGGGGGGACATACAGTCTAGTGGTGACGCCCGCGGGGAAGCGGAAAGCTGTCGCTCATCTGGTGGATGCCCATGGGATGAGCGAACGGCGGGCGTGTAAGCCATCGGCTGCTGCCGCATGACCATGAGTGCGGATTCCGACGAAGTCGCCCAGGCGTACCGATATGAAGTCGCCCGTGGATTCCGAGACGATGTCGCCCACCTTT
>NZ_JBVVPQ010000287.1:0-332 GCF_055811695.1 Bradyrhizobium sp. MI1.3
GGGCTCCAACGCCCACATCCTCTCAGCCAGGAGGCGATCTACGCCACCTTACCCCCCACGCCGCGGCAGCGGCTTCGTTCAATCCCCTTCCGAAGACCCGATTCTCGGCAAACCCGATGACGCCAACGCGCCGTTTCCAGATTCCAAATCAATGACTTGGGAATTCTTCACGGAGGACGCACTAAGTTGCCCCGCCTGGGCAGTCGCACAAGCTTATCGAGGATGTACTGCGGGGCGCCTTCTTTGATCTCTACACCGTACCCGTAAACCAGCCCGTCGTCGTTGGCGATCTCGTGTATCGTATACTCGATTTCATTTAGTTCATCGGGCGT
>NZ_JBVVPQ010000288.1:0-332 GCF_055811695.1 Bradyrhizobium sp. MI1.3
CGACAAAAACTGTTCGATCGGTGGCGCCGCAGTTGGATGGCTTGCTGGGGCGGCGGCGGTGAGACTGGCCAACTTCTCCTGCATGGCTCGGATATCGCGCAGTAAGGCGACCGGATCCAGGCGGGCATATATTTCATTGACGCTGGCGCGAACGGCATCAGGTGTTCTTGCTTCGGCAACCAGCCGCTGATGTGGGGTCGCGGGGGCGCTATACGTTTTGTGGACACGCGCTCCGTCGCGCTCCTTTCGTATCAATTGAACGACGGCTGGAAAAAGTTCACGAACAAGCGGGCCGAACGGTAAAGCTGAGCCAGCAAAGCAGCCGCTTCGAG
>NZ_JBVVPQ010000289.1:0-331 GCF_055811695.1 Bradyrhizobium sp. MI1.3
TGTCGTCCGTGCTATGTTGCTTTCCGGGCATCGAACGGCGGCAGGATGCTTGATAGGTCGAGATAGCGATACGGCATGCTGTGCGTTACCTGTGATCCGCGAGAAAGCCAGCAACGAAGGTCCGGTTCTGGCCCTAAGCCGAAGAGCAGTTCAGCCGCCGTGATGTCCGCTGTCGCTGGTGAACCGGAACGGAAGTCGCAGACCAAGACCCTCCGAACCTCTGGCACGGACACCACCCGACGAATCCGGCGGTGGCGAAGTGCGGCGGCGTCTCCTAGGGCGACCTTCGCATAGACCAGAGGATAGCGTTCGTGAGGATTCGCTGGTAGCG
>NZ_JBVVPQ010000290.1:0-331 GCF_055811695.1 Bradyrhizobium sp. MI1.3
GCCGTGATGCCGACCGGTGGGAACGTTGCTGCTGACCATGGTGCGGATCGCCTCGAACCTCTCCCAGCTCACATACCGTCGTGGGTGTTGGGCTTCAGCGCCAGCCATTCGTTCCGGGTCTTGCGGCGAATCTTCACGCTCACGCCCCCGGCGCTGTATCCCGCTGCCACAGCCGTCTTGCCATAGGCATAGGCGCCGCCGTAGACCGGGTTCTCAATGATCCGGTGGATGGCGGAGTCCCGCTCGTGGCGCGCACGGTGATCACGGTCGTAGCGCCATCACAAAAGGCGCTTTCCACGTCAAATCCGCGAGGGACCAAGGCCGACGGACG
>NZ_JBVVPQ010000291.1:0-329 GCF_055811695.1 Bradyrhizobium sp. MI1.3
GAGGGCGCGTGGGTCCGGATTGGATTCCGGCAGGTTCGCCCAGGCCGGCGTCGCCATCTCCAGATCGATCACCGTCACGTCCACCAGCGCATCGGCGCCGAGCGCGGCGCGTCCCGCCGCATCGGCCAGCAGCAGTCGCGGCGCCGCATCGTCGAGAACCTGCCGCAGCCGCGCGGACGGATAGGCCGGATCCAGCGGCAGATACGCGCCACCCGCCTTGAGGATCGCCAACAGCCCCACCACCATCGCCGGGCTGCGCTCAAGGCAGATCGCCACCGGCTGATCCGGCTTCACCCCGAGCCCGACCAGATGATGCGCGAGGCGGTTCG
>NZ_JBVVPQ010000292.1:0-326 GCF_055811695.1 Bradyrhizobium sp. MI1.3
GTCCATCCGGGCAACCCTCGTCGCAACATCGAGGGTGAGTCGCCTCATTTTGTGGGGGGACATACAGTCTAGCGGACCTTAGCTCAGCGTGCCGGGAGATCTGCTTTTTGGGAGGCAAGCTGATGCGCGCAGTTCGAACTACCCAAGGCAGCTTTTGACCGAGAAACATCGGCCCCCTTGGTGGTGGCGAAGCACCGGCAAGCATACCTCTGTATGATCAAATTGCGGAGCTCATCGAGTAGTATCGCACCTGCTTTGAGGGGGGACTTTAATATGGATCTGCTCCGCGCAGAGAAGATCGCAGTAATCGAAAGTAGTTCGGACCG
>NZ_JBVVPQ010000293.1:0-324 GCF_055811695.1 Bradyrhizobium sp. MI1.3
CTCGCGCAGCAGCCAGGTGTGCATGTCGTCGAGCAGCGGCTTGCTTCTCTCCTGGCGCACGGCGCGCCGCTCGTCGGCGCTAAGGCCATTGACGGCGCGCTCGATCTCGAACAGAGCGTCGAGGCGTCTGACCGCCTCCAGCGCGATCGGGGAGACCGGTTTGCCCCTGTGGCCTTCCCGGGCGTTCTTCTCGATGTCGGCCAGCTCGAAGAAGCCCCGCCGCGCATGGGCGAAGCAAAACGCCGGCGTAATCGGCAGCACCTTCTTCTGCGGATCGAACAGCGGCTCGAAGCCGTTGTAGCAATCGGCTTGCAGGATACCGGC
>NZ_JBVVPQ010000294.1:0-317 GCF_055811695.1 Bradyrhizobium sp. MI1.3
ATCAAGGAGTTGCAGCGTCATCGCTTCGGCCGCCGGGCCGAGACGCTGCCGGAGGACCAGTTGCTGCTCGGCCTGGAGGAGGTCAAGCAGGTCGAGGCGAGCAGTGATGCCGCGACCGATGCAGCCAATGCTGCCGAGCGATCGAGCCGAGCCGCACGGCGCCGCAGGAACAGAGGAGCCCTGCCGGCGCATCTGCCGCGGGTCGAGATGCTGATCGACCTCGACGATCACGCCTGCCCGTGCTGTCAGCAGGCGCTGCACCGGATCGGCGAGGATGTGAGCGAACGACTGGATATCGTCCCGGCCCAGTTCCGGGT
>NZ_JBVVPQ010000295.1:0-314 GCF_055811695.1 Bradyrhizobium sp. MI1.3
CCCGCCGGCACCGCGCACCGGCATTCAAGCCCAACGTGGCGTTAGCCGCGATCAAGGGCGAGATGACGCTGGCCCAGCTGGCTGAGTAGTTCGACGTGCATCCGAACCGGATCACGCAGTGGAAGTCCCAGTTTCAGGAAGCGGCGGCAGAGGGATTTGGTCCTGGCGGAGGCAACAGAACGATCGAGCCTGCCGTGGACGTGAAAACGCTGCACGCCAAGATCGGGGAGCTGACGGTGGAGAACGCTTCCTAAGAAACGGCAGCACCGACTTTCGGTTCCAAGGGAGAACAAAGCCGAATGCCTTGGCACGCT
>NZ_JBVVPQ010000296.1:0-314 GCF_055811695.1 Bradyrhizobium sp. MI1.3
TCCCAGCTGCGGGAGCAAGCGAGTCTGCGGCAGCGTGGGCCGGGCTACGTCTCAAGGTAAGTCGATTCTGCCGCGTCGATCTTCGCTTCATCACCGCGGGAATAGATTGGATGTTGTGAGGTCGGACCTGGAAGCATCCTTCCGATCTCCGATTGGCATCTGTTAACGCGGATTCGAGAGGAAAATTCGACCTACAATAAAGTCGCCTTGGGAGGTTTCTCTAACTCAGCACGGCGCTTTTCAGCATCCTTTTTCCGCTTGTTGGCGTCAACACGGTATTGGTCAATTGCATCGAGATCACTTTTCATCTCGGC
>NZ_JBVVPQ010000297.1:0-312 GCF_055811695.1 Bradyrhizobium sp. MI1.3
TGAAATACGACAAGGCGGCCGACTGCCTGGCCAAGGATCGGGATACGCTGCTGGCATTCTACGACTTCCCGGCCGAGTATTGGAAACACTTACGGACCACGGATGAGATCGACAAGCAGTTTCTAGCGGGCTCCGGAAGATGCATTCTTTTGTTCGACCGCGCCGCCGGCATTCTTCCGTTCTCTAATCGCGGCCCATCATGCAAGTCCTTTCTTTCCATTTCTCAGCACACACGAGAGTGCTGGTCTTGTCCGTCGAAGCGATGGCGAGCGAAGGTTCGCTTGGAACGGCGAGGTCAAGCCCGAAGCCGCC
>NZ_JBVVPQ010000298.1:0-312 GCF_055811695.1 Bradyrhizobium sp. MI1.3
CTGTTCGGCAAATAGGATCAGGGCAAAGCGGGCGGCGCCGGGGATCCTGTTGTCTTTTTCGTCCCGGAGAAGCACCAGGAGTTTTGCGATGCTTGCCATGCCTGTGCCGGCGATAATGCCCAATTCGGCCATATGAGCACGTAGGGCATTTGCAGTCTGGCTGCGCTGCCTCATCAGCAGCTCTCGCGTTCGCAAAATCATGCTGGCCGCTTGTTGTTCGGCAGTCTTCACCGGTACGAACCGCATTGTCGGGCGGTTGACCGCCTCACAAATGGCTTCAGCATCCGCCGCGTCGGTCTTGTTTCGTTTGAC
>NZ_JBVVPQ010000299.1:0-306 GCF_055811695.1 Bradyrhizobium sp. MI1.3
CCCGCCGGCACCGCGCACCGGCATTCAAGCCCAACGTGGCGTTAGCCGCGATCAAGGGCGAGATGACGCTGGCCCAGTTGGCTGAGTAGTTCGACGTGCATCCGAACCGGATCACGCAGTGGAAGTCCCAGCTTCAGGAAGCGGCGGCAGAGGGCTGGCGGAGGCAACAGAACGATCGAGCCTGCCGTGGACGTGAAAACGCTGCACGCCAAAATCGGGGAGCTGACGATGGAGAACGCTTCCTAAGAAACGGCAGCACCGACTTTCGGTTCCAAGGGAGAACAAAGCCGAATGCCTTGGCACGCT
>NZ_JBVVPQ010000300.1:0-303 GCF_055811695.1 Bradyrhizobium sp. MI1.3
GGGTTGAAGCCTGCCGTCGTCAGCGTGCTCGAGCTGGCCACCGAGTTGGAACCCAGTGCCACCGAGTTCGCCGTCGTCGCCTGAGCGTTGCCGCCGATCGCCACGGCATCCGTACCCGTTGCCGACGAATCCGCCAGCGTCGAGTTAGTGTTGAAGTACTTGATGCCGCCACCGTTCACGATGTTGTTCACGGTGTTGCTCAGGTTGTTCACGTTGTTGTTGATCGTGTTGACCTTCGCGTCTTCCGACAAGAGCTGGCTCAGGTTCACCGCGTCCGTGGAGTTCAGGCCTGCCGCGACGTTA
>NZ_JBVVPQ010000301.1:0-290 GCF_055811695.1 Bradyrhizobium sp. MI1.3
TGTCTTTGTGGACTGTTTTGGGATTGCAGGGTTTTGATGCTTCGGGCATCGGAACCTTGCGATTTCGTTTTTAGATTCCGTCGAATCGCCAGTCATGATTCCGTGGCCGCATCGGAGGTGGCGATGCGACCGAAGAAGCACAGGACGACGGGATCGGGCGATCTGTTCCGGGCCAGGCTGGACCAGATCATCAATATGAAGCACGAGCTGGTTCAGAGCTGGCCCCGGTTGATTGGACAGCGCCCCGCTGGATTTAAGTGGATTCCTGCCGGGTTATGCTGAACGCGGGG
>NZ_JBVVPQ010000302.1:0-290 GCF_055811695.1 Bradyrhizobium sp. MI1.3
GGCGAGGCAGCAGCCAAGGCGCTGCCGAACGCCATCCAAGTCGCCGACCGCTGGCATCTGATGGAAAATGCGAGCGCTGCCTTCCTTGATGCGGTGCGCCGCTCCATGAACAGAATCCGGACCGCAATCGGAGCGACGACGATCAATCCGGAACTGCTGACCTGTGCGGAAAAGCTGCGCTATCAGGGCTATCTGCGGCGCCAGGACAGCCAAGCCGCAATTGCGGCTCTCGTCAGCGACGGTGTGCCGCTCAAGGAGATCGTCCGCCGCACAGGACATAGTCGCAATCT
>NZ_JBVVPQ010000303.1:0-278 GCF_055811695.1 Bradyrhizobium sp. MI1.3
AAGGCGAAGGTGGCGCTTGCCGCCGTCAAGGGCGACCGGACGATAGCTCAGCTGGCCGAGCACTTTGACGTCCACCCGAATCAGATTACGGCGTGGAAGGCGCAACTGGAGGCTGGCGCTTCCGGAGTTTTTGGACCTGGCAGCGCTGCGCCGGCCACGCCTGCGATCGACGTGAAGTCGCTGCACGCCAAGATCGGCGAACTGACGCTGGAGAACGATTCCTAAGAAACGGCAGCACCTACTTTTGGCTCCAAGGGTTGAAGAACAAAACCGAATGC
>NZ_JBVVPQ010000304.1:0-269 GCF_055811695.1 Bradyrhizobium sp. MI1.3
GATTACTTCGCCCCATGGTGGCGGGGGGGGGGGGCGGGGGCGGGGGGGGGGGGGCCGGGGGGGGGGGGGGGGGGGGGGGGGGGGGGTGGTGGGGTGGGGGGGGGGGGGCGGCCCCCCCCCCCGCGGGGGGGGGGGGGGGGGGGGGGGGGGGGGGCCGCACCCGGGGGGGGGGGGGGGGGCGGCGGGGGGGGCCCCCCCCCGGCGGGGGGGTCAGGAATCAGAATGCGGGGGGGGGGAAGGGGGGGGGGGGGGGGGTGGGGGGGGGGAGG
>NZ_JBVVPQ010000305.1:0-268 GCF_055811695.1 Bradyrhizobium sp. MI1.3
CGCCCGCCGTGAACACCTTGTCCACCGACGTGTAATACGCCTTGTCGCCCTCGGTGGAAGCACGCACGTTGCCGCGCGCATCCTTGTCGACGCCGAACGCCTCGAGCACCGGCGACACCGGCTGCGTGAAGCCCATCGCGAGCAGCACGAGGTCGGCCTTCATTTCGAACTCCGAACCCGGCACTTCGACCATCTTGCCGTCCTTCCATTCGACGCGTGCCGCGATCAGCTTTTCGACCTTGCCGTTCTTGCCTTCGAGGCGCTTCGT
>NZ_JBVVPQ010000306.1:0-266 GCF_055811695.1 Bradyrhizobium sp. MI1.3
GGCTTGCGATCTGCGGCGCGAGGTCGTCGATCACGACCTTGGCTTCGGACGCTGCAAAGGTGGCAGCGAGCGTGGCCTCGTATTCGCCGTCCGTGCCGTAAGCGTCCCAGGCGCGCTGCAACGCAGCCACAGCGCGATCGGCGGTGGCTTCGACGCTCGCCGCATACGCGCGGATTCGACCGAGTTGCGACTGAAGCACGGATTCGTCGGCGGGATGCTCGGCTTCGCCGTGATAGAAGTTGCGGCCGCGCGTGCGCAGCACGTCG
>NZ_JBVVPQ010000307.1:0-264 GCF_055811695.1 Bradyrhizobium sp. MI1.3
GTACTTGAGGCCGGCTTTATCCGCCTTCGCCGCATCGCCCTTGCTTTGCGACAGGCCCGCCGCATAGACGGCCTGGATCGCCTGATTCGCCGAGCGCGGATCGCCCGCGAGCGACACCGCGTTCTTGTAATCGGACTTGAGCAGATCGCTCCAGTCGGACGGCGCCTTGTCGATCATGTCCGCGTTGACTTCGAACGCAAGCACGCCGTAGTAATCGCCGTACCAGTAGCCGTCCGGATCTTTCGACTCCTTCGGAATCGAGTT
>NZ_JBVVPQ010000308.1:0-261 GCF_055811695.1 Bradyrhizobium sp. MI1.3
ATAAGCCGTCCAACCATCGCGCAGGGAAGGCCGAGTGATTGGCACCACCTGTATGCTGCTGTGCGGTTTCCTTGCGCACCATTTTCGCGCAGCGGACCGCGGGTGCGAGGTCAGCACCCGGCCTTCCCTGCGCCCTCTTGGCTTAGAGGGTGGAGTGACGAAGCAAAGCTCGGGCGAAACACGTCGCGAGGACGCGAAGGTGTGTCTGCAAGTTGAATCTGCATTGGAGGATGACGATGCTGCCCCTTGCTCCGTCATTGC
>NZ_JBVVPQ010000309.1:0-261 GCF_055811695.1 Bradyrhizobium sp. MI1.3
CAGCATGAGCCGCTTGGCGAAGCTTGCCGCCGGCCGGCCGCCGAGCGCCAACCCCAAGTGATGGACGATGTATTCCAGCCGTGCCGTCCGGCGCCGTCGAAGCGGGACGATGTCTTCTCCGAACCGCTCTGCGAAGATCCGCCGGCGGCAATGCGGCACCTCACATGCGAAGCGCCGCGTGAGCAATCGGAGGCGCACCTTTCTGCCCGCTGATGGCAAATCGGCAACGTGCCGGACGTAGCGGCTATGGATGCGGCCCGA
>NZ_JBVVPQ010000310.1:0-257 GCF_055811695.1 Bradyrhizobium sp. MI1.3
TTGTTCCGTGTCCTCATTGCTTCCTCCTTTCAAAAGCCAACTCAGTCTGACTGAGAGGACGGGGCGGGTCATCCCATAGTGGTGACGCCCGCGGGGAAGCGGAAAGCTGTCGCTCATCTAGTGGATGCCCATGAGATGAGCGAACGGCGGGCGTGTAAAGCCATCGGCTGCTGCCGCATGACCATGAGATACCGGACGACCCAGGCTGACGATACCAGCCTTCGCCAACGCATGAGGGCGATCGCCCAGGAGCGCCG
>NZ_JBVVPQ010000311.1:0-256 GCF_055811695.1 Bradyrhizobium sp. MI1.3
GATCGGCAACAAGGCGCCGATA
This sequence comes from Bradyrhizobium sp. MI1.3, assembly GCF_055811695.1. Classification (NCBI taxonomy): domain Bacteria; kingdom Pseudomonadati; phylum Pseudomonadota; class Alphaproteobacteria; order Hyphomicrobiales; family Nitrobacteraceae; genus Bradyrhizobium; species Bradyrhizobium sp. MI1.3. The sequence goes on from NZ_JBVVPQ010000311.1 coordinate 23, forward strand.
TCGCTGTTGAATGGCTCATCGGCGCCCCCGCCGGCATGAGCTAAACCCCGGAAAACGAACTCAGAACTGGATAAAACCTGGGGGCAAGGTCAGCGACGAGAAATGAAACGACCCCAGTGGGCAACGCGGCTGGGGTCGTTCCGAGGGAGCTATCGCTGAAAGTTGGTGACGGCGGGAATCGGAAAGGCGGCATATCGTGGGGGTGCTTGACGCCTCCACTTCTCCACCGAAGGA
>NZ_JBVVPQ010000312.1:0-251 GCF_055811695.1 Bradyrhizobium sp. MI1.3
CGGGCGGGGTGCGCTGTGGCGTTCTCCGGCGCGCCCGGCCGGGGCGCCGCGCGCGCGGGGGGGGGGGGGGGGGGGGGTGGGGCGGCCCCGTGCCACGCGGGGATTCTTTCCTTCGCGCACCGGCCCTGAGCGCATCATCTACAACCAGCACCTTTTCCTGGGCTGGGGGGCGGGCCCCCCCCCCCCCCCCCCCCCCCCCGCGGCCGCCCCCCTAAGAGGGCGGCGAGAAAGCGCCAACCCCCCCCCCCCCC
>NZ_JBVVPQ010000313.1:0-248 GCF_055811695.1 Bradyrhizobium sp. MI1.3
CGTTGTCACTCGTAACGCCGGTCTGGGCGAGTTCGAGAATTGTGCTGTCCTCTCAAGTGCCGATGTTGATCAAGCCGCTAGGGATGTCATCCCGCTCCATAAAAAACACGCAGGCATCCGCGGGGATGTCCCGGGTTCTGTTGAATTTCTGAAGAGGTCGGCGTTGCCCAGCTTGAGCCGGTAGGCTCGGGGTGCTGATTCCACAAAGGAGAGCAACGCCATGACGAGAGATATCACACCGGCTGGTT
>NZ_JBVVPQ010000314.1:0-248 GCF_055811695.1 Bradyrhizobium sp. MI1.3
GGGGGTGGGCTCGCCTATACTTCGGCTTGCCTTGTGGTTGGTTGTGGGTTGGTTCTCTGCGGCCCCGTTGTGTTTTTGTGTGTTTTCCTTCACCCCCCCCCCCCCCCCCCCCCCCCCTCCTCGCCCCCCCCCCCCCCCCCAAACCACCTCCCCACGCCCGCCCCCCCGCCGCCCCCCCCCCACAATATTTTTCTCCCCCCCCCCCCCGCTGGTTTCCCCCCCAAAAACTTCGGGGGTCCCGGTTGCGG
>NZ_JBVVPQ010000315.1:0-245 GCF_055811695.1 Bradyrhizobium sp. MI1.3
GCCGTCACCGCCCAAGCGGGGGGTTGGGGGGCGCGGGGGGGCCCCCCCCCCCCCGCCCCCGCGCCGCGGCGCCCCCCCCCCCCCACCGCCCCCCCCCCCCCCCCCCCCCAGCCCCCCCCCCCCCCCCCCCCCCCCCCCCCCGCCCCCCCCCCGCCGCCGCCCCCCCGCCCCCCCCCCCCCCCCCCCCCCCCCCCCCGGCCGCGGGCCCGCCGTCGGCCCCGCTCAGGCGAAGCGCGCACCCGGTC
>NZ_JBVVPQ010000316.1:0-242 GCF_055811695.1 Bradyrhizobium sp. MI1.3
AACGTCGCTGCCGTTTCGTCATCTGACACCTCTTGCTGTCTAAGCTATAGGTGTCCACCGATTTAGGGGAGGCTCAAGTCTGGATTGCTTCGTCGCAAGTGCCCCTCGCAATGACGAGCTTGGGGCAGGCGCTTTCCACTCTCTCAACTGTCATCGCCCGGCTTGGTGTTTAGACCGGACAGATCACTGACAGGTGTTCGGAGACATAGCTGACACATCAAAATGGGCTGGTCTGGTCGATT
>NZ_JBVVPQ010000318.1:0-240 GCF_055811695.1 Bradyrhizobium sp. MI1.3
GCGGGGAGGTATCGCGTATAATTCGCTTTTGCGCCTATAGGATTTGCCATGCGTCTGCACCAACAGCAGCGCGTTGTACAACGACGTCCAGGGCGTCAGCAGGAACAGCAAGCCGAACGCGAGCAGCAACAGCGCATCGACAATCAGTACAGCGCGCAGCAATGGCTTCATTGGCGTTTAGTCCACGTGGTAGTTGGGCGCTTCCTTGGTGATCTGAACATCGTGCACGTGCGACTCGCG
>NZ_JBVVPQ010000319.1:0-239 GCF_055811695.1 Bradyrhizobium sp. MI1.3
GCCCGGGCGCGCGGGGGGCGCGGGGGGCCGGCGGCGCGGGGCCCCGGGCGGGGGGGCGGGCGGCGCCGGGGGGGGGGGGGGGGCGGGGGGGGGCGGGGGGGGGGGGGGGGGGGCGCGGGGGGCGGGGCGGGGGCGGGGGGGGGCGGGGGGGCGGGCGCGGCGGGGGGGGCGGGGGGGGGGGGGGGCGGGCCCCGGGGGGGGGGGGGGGCCGCGCCCCCCCCCCGCCGGCCGGGGGGGGG
>NZ_JBVVPQ010000320.1:0-238 GCF_055811695.1 Bradyrhizobium sp. MI1.3
GTGACATCGATTGCCGCGAAGATCGGCTGCACGCCGCAGACGCTGCATGACTGGGTCAAGAAGGCCGAGATCGATAGCGGGCAGTGGGCCGGCGTTCCGACTGACATGGCCGAGAAGCTGAAGGCGCTGGAGCGGGAGAACCGCGAGCTTCGGCAGGCCAATGAGATCCTGCGCAAGGCAAGCGCGTATTTTGCGATGGCGGAGCTCGACCGCCGGTCCAAGCCATGATCGCCTTCAT
>NZ_JBVVPQ010000321.1:0-236 GCF_055811695.1 Bradyrhizobium sp. MI1.3
ACGATCTACACGATCGGCGGTTCGTACAACCTGTCCAAGCGCACGCTGCTGGACATCCAGGTCGCGACCGTGCGCAACAGCAAGTCGGCTAACTTCGGTCTGGATGCGAACAACGCAGGCCGTGGCTGCAACATCACCGCTTCGGACGGCACGGTCTCGTACAACGAGAACCCGCTGCCGGGCCACAGCCAGACCGGCGTGTACGCAGGCATTCAACACTCGTTCTAATCGAACGG
>NZ_JBVVPQ010000322.1:0-235 GCF_055811695.1 Bradyrhizobium sp. MI1.3
CCACCTCCTCCCCCCCCCCCCGCCGCCCCCCCCCCCCCCCCCCCCGCCCGGCGCCCGCCCGCCCCCCCGCCGGCCCCCCGCGGCCCCGCCCCCCCCCCCCCCGCCGCCGCCGCCCCCCCGCCCCCCCCCCCCCCCCCCCCCCCCCCCCGCCCCGGGCCGCCCCCCGGCGCCGCCTCCCCCCCCACTTTTAGGGGGGCTGCGCTCATGCGGCGGTATCCAATGCGTGGGTCGGGGC
>NZ_JBVVPQ010000323.1:0-234 GCF_055811695.1 Bradyrhizobium sp. MI1.3
GGCCTTACCGTTAATGATGGGGTCGTCGTTGATGAGCAGTTGCGCACCAACGATCCGGCCATCTGGGCCGCCGGAGACATCGCCAATTACCCGGACCCGGTGTTGGGCCGCACCCGCGTCGAGCATGTGGACAATGCCACCGCTATGGGCAAGGCGGCCGGCCGCATCATGGCGGGATCAAAAGACTCCTACACCCATACCCCGATGATGTACTCACAAGTCTTTGGGGTGCGC
>NZ_JBVVPQ010000324.1:0-234 GCF_055811695.1 Bradyrhizobium sp. MI1.3
TTCCCCCCCCCCTTTTTTTTCACCAAAATATATTAAATTCCCCCCCCCCCCCCCCCCATTCTCCCCCCCCCCCCCCCCCACCACCCCCCCCCCCCCCCCGCGCCCCCGGCGCCGCGCCCCCCCCCCCCCCCCCCCCGCGGGCCCCCCCCTTCTCTCCCCCCCCCCCGCCCGCTGGGCCCCACCACCCCGCCCCCCCGCGCCCCCCCCCCCCCGTTGGGTGGCCCATGTCAGGAT
>NZ_JBVVPQ010000325.1:0-232 GCF_055811695.1 Bradyrhizobium sp. MI1.3
TCGGCAAGGATGCTGCCGGGTTGTCGGCATCCGCCATCGGCCGGCTGAAGGACGGTTGGATCGACGAACACGCCGCGTGGCAGAGGCGCGATCTGTCGGCGAAGCGCTACGTTTACATCTGGGCCGATGGCATCCATCTGGAGGTGCGGCTCGAAGACGAAAAGCAGTGCATCCTGGTGCTGATCGGCGCGACGCCGGAAGGCCGCAAGGAACTGGTCGGCTTCACCGATGG
>NZ_JBVVPQ010000326.1:0-232 GCF_055811695.1 Bradyrhizobium sp. MI1.3
TACGACGAGATTGCTTCTATCGCCAATGAAATGCTCGCCAAGTTGGGAAACGTTCCCGTGGAGAGAATAGAAGGGCTTCTTTCCGACTCCGCACGAGGCTCTGCGACTCCGAAAGTTGATGTTCGAGGAGCGATTGTGGAAGGGGATAAGGTGCTTCTAGTACCCGGAATCAGAGCTGAGTGATACGGCGGCCTTTGAAGCGGCGTTGGCGGACCTTTTTCTTGGTCCAGAC
>NZ_JBVVPQ010000327.1:0-232 GCF_055811695.1 Bradyrhizobium sp. MI1.3
CGCCGCGGGGGGGGGGGGGGGGGTGGGTTTTGGGGGGGGGGGGGGGGGGGGGGGGGGGGGCCGGCGGGGGGGGGGGGGGGCCGGCGGGGGGGGGGGGGGGGGCGGGGGGGCGCGGGGGGGGGCCCCCCCCCCCCCCCCCCCCGCCCCCGCGGGGGGGGGGGGGGCCGGCGCCGGGGGGGGGCGCGCGCCGCCCCGAGAAGAGCAACGCCCCCCCCCCCCCCCCCCCCCCCCC
>NZ_JBVVPQ010000328.1:0-231 GCF_055811695.1 Bradyrhizobium sp. MI1.3
CGGGGGGTACCTATGTGCTGTAACCTAGCTCTGCCTGTACGGTCTAATTTTCCTTCGCTGTCGAAACTGCGCGGCCACGGGGGACTATCCCGCGGGCTACCGATGTCGGGTATGGGTAAATTGCGCCGGCCTGGGCGGCGCAATGTCGACAATGGTCGCGTGGGTGTCCGGCGAACGCATGCTCGAAGTCCATTTTCTGCCGGTGCTGGCGTTCATCTACCTGATGCTGAT
>NZ_JBVVPQ010000329.1:0-230 GCF_055811695.1 Bradyrhizobium sp. MI1.3
TCAGCCCAGCACCGGCCTTGGGGCATCGCCCTCTGGCGTCCTATGCAACGCTGCTGGCCCATCAGCGAAGTGGCGAATCGTCTCATTGAGGTCAGCTTCGTGGGTGGAAGCGGACTGGTTTTGCTCAGGCCGGGTTCTTCGCACTTTGACTCAAATGTATGGTCCGGCCGCGCGTTGCAAGAGGTTTCGTCAACCTGGCAGATGCGGTCTTGCATCAATGTATCCGGCCT
>NZ_JBVVPQ010000330.1:0-227 GCF_055811695.1 Bradyrhizobium sp. MI1.3
GTCGTGCTTGAGCGCCGCCACATTGGCCTCGGCGCGCCGACGCAGCTGCTTCTCGGCCTGACCCGCCAGCAGCCCGACCTTGCCGCGCAGAGCCCCGAAGGACTCCGGGCTCGAGGCAAGACGCGCCATCGTCGAGCTCGCGGCCGCGGGGGACCTATCACATCCAGCTCAAGTCGAATGCAAGCCAATATATGGCACGGGTCGGCTTCGAATACCCAGAAGCAGTC
>NZ_JBVVPQ010000331.1:0-223 GCF_055811695.1 Bradyrhizobium sp. MI1.3
CTCAAAGCTCGCTCTGTTTCGATAACGCGTCAGATTGCCGACAGCCTGTCAGGGATCGGACCCCGCGAAATACGCGTCCACAAACGCCGCCCCAAAACGCTCTTCTGATTCACTCGCTTGGGGCGGCAGCCGAGTGACGTCGGGTTGGGGGGATGTCCCGGGTTCTGTTGAATTTCTGAAGAGGTCGGCGTTGCCCACCTTGAGCCGGTAGGCTCGGGGTGCT
>NZ_JBVVPQ010000332.1:0-220 GCF_055811695.1 Bradyrhizobium sp. MI1.3
CGTCGACGCGCAACATCCTCGCCAAAGCGTCCTACCGGCTTCATCGACTACACAAGCTTTGGTTTCTTCAAGCGACATCAAGACCAACATATTGGGTGATCGGCTGCATTGCTTTGCTCCTCGGATAGGGAATCAGTGCGCAGAGGCTAGTACCCACTTTTCTTGGATCGTGAGTCGTGATTCAAGATCTGGATGATACCCGAAGCAAGAGAAGTCCACC
>NZ_JBVVPQ010000333.1:0-214 GCF_055811695.1 Bradyrhizobium sp. MI1.3
GCTTTGAGAGGCAATTGCCTCAATCTCGCGGTTGACCTCGGCAATCCGCAGCTCCAGCTGCCGCAGCTCGTCAAATGTAGATGCAAGAATGCGACGCATCGCCGAGGTTAGATCATTCGACTGATCGGCCAAAACCCTCGGCAGATCAGCCTTGAACTTGCCGGCGCCCTGGTGAATAGCGATCCCATATTCCAGGCAAAAAGCGCGCATCTGA
>NZ_JBVVPQ010000334.1:0-209 GCF_055811695.1 Bradyrhizobium sp. MI1.3
GATAGTAACCGTTGCTGTCACGACACGGTCGAGCGCCCAGGGCGCTGACGCCAATCCCATCTATGTTGACCAAGGGTTAGATTGGACCGCGGCGGCGAGAGCGGACTTCTATGTGCGCGATCAGGGCTCGCGTTTGATCACCCTATCCTGGATGCAGGCGCTCAAGCAAAGAAACGGACAACCGTTCCTCGCCGATGGTCTGAAGCGGT
>NZ_JBVVPQ010000335.1:0-204 GCF_055811695.1 Bradyrhizobium sp. MI1.3
ACGGTGATCACGGTCGTAGCGCCATCACAAAAGGCGCTTTCCACGTCAAATCCGCGAGGGACCAAGGCCGACGGACGTAGGGCTCGTTGCATCATATTGATTCCTTTGTGAAACCAACGCGAGCCGACGCTTGAACTTCATCAAAAGTGATGGTGTGGAACGGCCCTTCGAACCGGCATCAAAAGTGCCTAACGTGGTCGCGTA
>NZ_JBVVPQ010000336.1:0-201 GCF_055811695.1 Bradyrhizobium sp. MI1.3
GGCCGCATGGACCGCGTTCGCCAAGGACGCCGCGGGCACCGGTCCCTGGAAGATGGCCGCGTTCACCCCGCGCGAGCGGCTCGAGCTGGTCAAGAATGCGAGCTACTGGAATAAGGACCGCGTGCCCAAGGTCGACAAGATGGTGCTGCTGCCGATGCCGGAGGCGAACGCGCGCACCGCGGCGCTGCTTTCCGGGCAGGT